>JBCDJE010000559.1:0-3530 GCA_038748185.1 Bacteroidota bacterium | reverse complement strand
GAAGTGATTTAAAAATAAAAGTTAACAAGATTTGAAAAGTCACAAGGGAATCAGAAAATAGAGGTGCAAACCAAACTATTTACAATCCCAATGCGACTCTTAGGTAAAGGTATCATAAACAGAGAAATAATGCCCTATCTCCAAATCGGTAAGCCAAATAAATCGAGTAAACAACATGGTTTATGGCGAGTGGTAGAATGTATCCTGTACAAGTTAAAGACAGGCGTACAATGGTATATGTTGCCGGTCTCATGTTTCTTTCGTGGTAAGCCAATGGGTTGGCAATCAATATATTATCATTATAGACGATGGTGTGCAGATGGTAGTCGGCTGAAAGCTTGGGAGCGGTTGTGGAACGGGTCTATGAAAAAATACAAGGCAAGACTCGACCTTTCAAGTACGGATATGGACGGTAGCCATACGCCTTGCAAGAAGGGTGGTGAGCAAGTCGGCTATCAGGGAAGAAAGAAGGCAATGACGAGCAATATGCTACTTCTGACAGGTCGTTGTGGGAGCGTGATTGCCTGTAGTAGGCCAATCGAAGGGGCACACCATGACTGTTTCGATATCAAAAAAGTGCTTGCAAAAATGGTAGATGATTTAAGGGCAAAGAATATACGAACGGAAGGACTTTTTTTGAATGCAGACCCTGGATTTGATAGCAAGGAATTGAGGGAATTGCTCGAAAAAGAAGGGATACATGCCAACATCAAGGAGAAAAAAAGAAAGGGAAAGGGCAATGACCATGAAGGCTATCTCTTTGATAAAGAGCTATATAGCTTAAGATATTGTATTGAAAGGAGCAACGCATGGGTAGATAATTTCAGGCAGTTGACCATCAGGTATGAGACCGATGTGGGAAACTGGTTAGGGGCAAACTATCTTGCTTTTGCCGTCATGTTCCTCAAAAATAAAAAAATCATTAACACTTATTTTTAAATGAGTTCTTTGAGTATATCATTTTTTCATAAAAACTATTTTAATCTTTTCCATAGGTTTCATCAACCCTAAAAAATAGTTATTATTGAATGTGTTGAGATAAATTCAACTTACTATTTTTTTAATATATCTAACCTTCCTTTCATGGGTAAAAAGAAAAAGAAGCAGAAACATGTTCCTAGTGTAGCCTATTTTTGTATGGAGTATGGGCTTGACAATAAATTTAAAACTTATGCCGGAGGGTTAGGTATACTTGCCGGAGATTACCTAAAAGGAGCTCGTGATCATAATTATCCTATCATTGGCATAGGTATTAAATGGAAACAAGGTTATACAGATCAATTAATTGACAAAACAGGTCAACCTTATGACGCTTATCATAACTATCAGTATGATTTCTTAGAAGATACAGGAGTTGAAGTGAGTGTAGAGATCAAAAAACAGAAAGTAAAATGTAAAGTATGGAAAGTAGATTGTTTTGGAAATGCTACTATTTATTTACTTGATACTGACTTGCCTGAAAATCCTGAATCATGGACGACAGGGCAACTATATGGTTGGTTTGGAGAAGAAAGAGTGGCACAAGAAATTGTATTAGGTATTGGTGGAATAAAAGCGATTAGAAAGCTCGGACTTAACATAGATATTTATCATTTTAACGAAGGGCATGCATTATTTGCCGGATTTGAGCTCATTAGAGAAAAAATGAAAGAAGGCATGTCTTTCAAAGAAGCCAAAAAAGCAACAAGAAAAGAAGTAGTTTTCACTACGCATACTCCTGTAGTGCAAGGAAATGAATCTCACCCTATAGAGCGGTTGATGTATATGGGGGCGAATAATGGAATTAAAGCTAAGCAATTAGAGAAATTAGGTGGCGATCCTTTTAATATGACTGTTGGGGCATTAAGGTTATCGAAAGTAGCTAATGCAGTTGCTCAATTGCATGGTAAAACGGCAAATAAAATGTGGAAAAAAGTAAAGAAGAGGGCAGAAATTTTGGCGATTACCAATGCTATCCACATTCCTACCTGGATAGATGAAAGAATAATAAAGGCAGCAGAAAAAAGAGAAGATTTATGGGAAATACATATGGAGAATAAAAGGGCATTGATCTCTTTTATACAAGAAAATAACGGTGTTCTCCTTAAAGAAGGCAGTTTACTAATAGGCTTCTCCCGAAGAGCTGTAGCCTATAAAAGAAGTGATTTTATTTTTACTGATGATGCTATCGCCGATCCTTTGTTTGAATCCGGCAAATTACAAATTGTATTTTCGGGTAGGGCACATCCACTTGACGATGGAGGAAAGGATATTGTTGCCAGACTAGTAAAAATGAGTCAAAAATATCCGAATTCGGTAGTGTTTCTAGAGAACTATGGAATGACAATAGGTAGAATGCTTACAAGAGGTTCAGATGTATGGTTAAATAATCCACGTCGGCCAAAAGAAGCAAGTGGTACTTCCGGCATGAAGGCTGCGATGAATGGGGTGCTAAACTTCAGTACACTTGATGGTTGGTGGCCTGAAGCTTGTAACCACGGTGAGAATGGCTGGCAGTTTGGTGATGGTTTTGAAAGCAAGCATGAAGAAAAACTAGATAAGCACGATCTTAAAGCATTTTATAAAGTATTGCAAGAAGAAGTAATACCCACCTATTACGAAAATCCTGAGAAATGGAAAACTATGATGCGAAATAGCGTTCTTGATACAAAAGATAATTTTGCAGTAAAGCGCATGCTAGAAGAATATTATGAATTACTTTATACATCATAATGCGTTTTAGCAATTAGCTGATATTTTTTTAGAGCGTTCAATTTCCAATATATATGGCTTCTTAGGTATTTGAACTTTGTGAAGTAAGAGGAGGCGGGAAATATTCCTACTTACTTTACTTCCAAAAAACCAAGGTCGAATTGTAAATCGTGCGCTTCGAGGTTAAAATGTGTTTTTAACTCTTCCATTTTTTCTTCTAGTTTCATAAAAGTAAGTCCAACCCTTTCAATTTCTTCTTCGGTTAATGAACCGGATTCCATGCGTTTTATCGCCTGTTTTTCCATTAACTCTCTAATTAAATTAACTAATGTAAGCACTAGTTTTACCAATCCATTTCCTGCATTTTCGGGGTTACTATTTATTTTTTCAGGAAGTTTTTTAGCGAGTTGCTCAGCTTTGTTTAGGAAGTCATTTAATTCTTCTTGATGTAGTTTAGCATCCATAATAAAAAAATCATTGTTTTAAAAAAATGAGCTTTATTAATACTACTTTTTAAAAGCTAAAACTGCTATTAAATTGTAATTCTCTTAGCAGAATGAGTTTTAAGTAGTTTTTATTTCTTTTTAGGTGAGATGTTACTCCAAAAAGGTATTGTACCTCAACGAACAGAAACGACCGCTGGCGGACACTGTTATATGATGGTTTCGTTATAACTTATTGATTTTCAGCTACTTAATTGGTGGCACGGTATTGATATTGATATTTACGTATTATTCAGACTATACTTAATATCATGCATAGAGACAATTACAAAATACAAGTAAAATTTTTCATATTATTCATGTTGCTAAGTGGTATTCTGCTTAGTGGAGCAAAAG
>JBCDJE010000558.1:0-3533 GCA_038748185.1 Bacteroidota bacterium | reverse complement strand
TGCAGGAGAAGTTGAGGAATTAAAATTTGAGTATCATAGGCAATAGAATTAATACTTTTAATTAGTATCCTATTTGTCATTCCTGCGAAAGCAGGAATCCAGATTACTCAAAACAAGTTTATGTATACTAGTGTTCATCAATACTACCTATACCTAATTTCTAATAAATTCAATGGAACTCTATATATCGGTGTTACGAATGATTTAGAGAGGAGAATTTTCGAACATACAAACGAACTAATTCAAGGTTTTAGCAAAAAATATAGTCTCAATAAATTGGTCTATTTTGAAACTTATCAATATATAAATGACGCAATTAAAAGAGAAAAAAGAATGAAAAAATGGAAACGGCAATGGAAAATCAAGTTATTTGAAGAGAATAATCCCAATTGGAAAGATTTATAAAAAGACTGGGTTGTTTAATACCTTTTAAATTTAATAGAAATAATGGATTCCTGCTTTGGCAGGAATGGCAGAAGAATTAAACTATGAACTCAATGCTTAACTAATGAAATACTACAACTATAAATTTGCTTTAATTATAGTTTTTATAATAACTTTTTCTCTTTTGTCTTTTTCTCAGGACTCACAAAAGAAAGATCACAAGATTACTGAAGTTTATAAGTCAACTGATAAAATTAAAATTGATGGCATCGCAAATGAGGCTGACTGGGAAGAACAGAAATGGTTTCCAATCGATCAAATATGGCTTGGAGAACCATTTGCAGAGTCCGATTTTAAAGGCCGCTATAAACTACTTTGGACCGAAGAAGCCTTGTTTCTACTTGCGGAAATAACAGATGATATTCTTCTTGATCGGTTTTCAGATCCTTTAAAAAACTGGTGGGATGAGGACTGCCTAGAAATTTTCATTGATGAAAACAACAGTGGTGGTGACCATCAGTTTAATCACTCTGCTTTTGCCTACCATGTGGATACTTATGGAAACGTTGTCGATGTCACCCCAAGCCAAGAAGGCAAACTTTATAATTCTCACGTTATTTCTAAACGTGTAACAAAGGGTAATACCAGCATGTGGGAACTGAAAATTCTTCTATATGATGATTCCTATACTGACGATTTCGATAATGAACCTCAAAAGTTATCAGCTGGTAAAAAGGTTGGCTTTGCCCTAGCGTATTGCGATAACGACAAGAGTCAACATCGTGAAAACTTTATTGGCTCATCAGATCATCCTGGGTTTAAAAAAGATTTGGGTTGGAAAGATGCCAGTATCTTTAGTACCCTAATCCTTATTGATAATAACTAGTACTATTCAACTTTGAATGAGTTTTAAGTCCATGTAAATAACACCTCCGAATTTGGAGTCTTGGGTCTTGGGTCTTGGGTCTTAAATCTTTAAAATTATCTAATCACACTTTTAATCTTGGGCTTTTTAATCCCTTCAGACATATTGATGGCTGTTTCAATAAGGGCTAAATGCGAATAGGCCTGAGGGAAATTACCCAAAAGTCTTTTGGACTCAAAATCTATATCCTCACTAAATAAGCCTAAATGATTTCCATAAGACAGTAACTGATCAAACATTTTTTTAGCGCGTTCTTCTTCCCCTATCTTAAACAAACTATTAATAAACCAAAATGTGCAGATAGTAAATGAAGAAGATGGTAATCCAAAGTCATCCTTGTTTTTATAGCGATATAACAGACCTTCATAACATAGCTCCCGATCAATGGCTTTTACCGTGCTAATGTATTTTGGATGCCTAGCTTTAATAAATCCATAGGGTTCCATCAATAAAACAGAAGCATCAAGGTCTTTAGAACCATAGGCCTGCGTAAATGCTTGAACCTCTTCGTTCCAGGCATTTTCCATAATATCAACTCTTATGGTTTCCTCCAGTAATGTCCAACGTGCCAATTTTGAGGTTTTACCCAAAAGCTCAGCAACTTTAATAGCCTTGTCTATAGCTGCCCAACAGAGTACTTTCGAAAAAGTGAAGTGCTTATCCTCTTCACGAAATTCCCAAATACCCTTATCAGGAGCTTGCCAGTTTTTATTGACTACCCATACTACGCCCTTTGTAATGGTCCATAGTTCCTCACGGTGATCTACATCACTTCTAAAATTCAGCAATATCTGGTAAATAACATCCATAAGAATACCATAGATGTCGTTTTGCTTCTGTTTATAAGCAGCGTTACCAATCCGTACTGGTTTAGATGCCTTATAGCCTGAAAGGTGCTCAAGAGTCAATTCAGTAAGTTTCTTTTCACCACTAATACCATACATGATCTGCAGCTTCTCATCTTTGTCTGGAAGTAAATCGATAATATAATTCAGATAGCGCTTGCCAATATTTTTATGACCCAACTGTGTCATTACTTTAATAACCATAGAAGCATCACGTATCCAACAAAAACGATAATCCCAATTTCTCACTTCCCCTATGGTTTCAGGCAAACTTGTGGTAGCTGCAGCCAAGACCGCTCCGGTTTTATCGTAACTCAATAGTTTTAGCGTTATGGCACTTCTAGAGATATAATCATTGTAATCGTTATATGACGAAGTACGTTCCATCCAATTGAGCCAATAAACCTTGGTACGCTCATATTCCAACTGTACCTCTTTTGCATCTGGAGTAAACAGCTTTTCATTATATCCAAACCATAAAAAACAATCGTCGGTAATTGTAAGAGGCTTGCTCTTTACAATATCCTTATAATTTAAATCGGAATATAAAAACAAGGTATCATAAGTTTCTTCGTCATTAATACTTACAATAAAATCGTTCTTTATATGACTGCTAGTAATACCCTTGGCGTATTCTAACGCTGGGTTATATTGCACTTTAAAACTAGGTTTACCCTTGCAATATCTAATAGATCTTATTACCTCTGGAGGTTTATGATATTTTTTATCTGCCATATAATATCGTGGCATAAAATCATGAACTTCAAAGGCATCTAGGCCATTACTAAACCTGGTTATTAGGATTGCGGTATCCTGTAAATATTTTTGACTAATCTGGTAACTTTCATCTACTTCAAACCCAAAATATCCTCCAATTTCATCATCGAGCAACTTTCCAAAAACTGACGACGCATCAAACTTTGGTAAACAACACCAATCAATGGAACCTGTTTTAGAAACCAAGGCGGCACTTTGACAATTGCCAATAATGCCATAATGTAAATTATTCATTAATAATTCTATTTAAGTATGGATAAGGGTGCAATTTTCTTTAAATTAACGAAAAACAAAATAGTCAGCCAATTAATGGAATCAAATAAAACAATTATTGTTTCTAATCGTCTTCCACTTCAAATCAGTAAAGAAGAAAATAGCTATAAAGTCGTCCCAAGTGTCGGTGGCCTCGCCACAGGTATGAAATCTGTTCATGCCGAAGGCAATGGTATTTGGATTGGATGGTCTGGTATTACAGAAAACGATCTTGAAGGTGAGGAAAAGAACGATATTGAAGCTAAGATAAAAGCCGCGAAATGCGTATCAGTTTCCTTAACCGAGGAAGATATTAATGATTATTATCTAGGTTTCAGTAATAAAGCGCT
>JBCDJE010000557.1:0-3534 GCA_038748185.1 Bacteroidota bacterium | reverse complement strand
GGCATTTACAGTAAGTAATAAGTTAGTAAGTGTTTTTTCAGCTTTTTTAGTATCACCATTTTCTTTTTCTGCTCTCCAATTTTTTAATAGATAAACCTGATTAAAATGCAACGATCTCATTGCTGAAGCCCTTAAAATATTTGAGAAATTATGATTCACTCTTCTTTTTTCAAATGGAACTTCTAAAATCATATCAAGCATTTTTCTTGTGCGAGTTAATTCTAAGCTAATTAGCTTAAAAATCGTTTGCCTAATCTTTTTATCGGTTACCAACGAAGCATATTCAGTCATAATTTCTTCATCTGTAGCAGCTAAACTTGTATCTACATTAGTAAGTACGTATCTAATGAGAGGATCAAATTTTACAGCTTTTTTGAAGTTTGCAAAATCTTTAGGATTATCCTTATGAAGCTTTTCAAGTGTATAGCCGATGCCATACCAACTGGTTATATTAAAGCGAGATTGGCTCCAACTAAATACCCAAGGGATAGCCCTCAAGTCTTGTAAAGTACGTTTCCCTGTTCTTCTGGCTGGTCTTGAACCAATTTTACTAGACTCAAGAGCATCAATAGGCGTTGCTTCTGCATAAAAACGGATAAAATCGGGGTGACTTATGAGCTTCCAATAGAATTCACGGCTATCTTCTGCAATAATTCTCATTAATTTTGCCAGTGGATGCTTCTCCTTTTTAGTAAAGTCATGTAATATTGAAGTACAAGCTGTTCCGGCCACGAGTAATTCCAGATTATAAGAAGCATTTATTTTATTAGCATACTTCTGTGCAATGGTTTCTCCTTGCTCTGTTAATCTTACATTTCCATTAATTGAAGAATGTGGCAGTGCTTTTAAAAACCAATGTGTTGGCCCAGCACCCCTACTTATGGATCCCCCTTTTCCGTGGAAAAATCTTATTTTAATACCCATTTGATTACCAATAGCAGAAAGGTTTTCTTGTGCTTCGTATAAAGACCATTGGCTAGCTAATATTCCTCCGTCTTTATTGCTATCGGAATAACCGATCATTACTTGTTGTACGGGTTCATCGTAACCACGATTTTTTCGCTGATATTCTAAGCTGCGTTGAGTAAATGGATGCTCAAGAAATGATTTTAAAATCTCAGGACTGGCTCGTAAATCTTCAATGGTTTCGAATAAAGGTACTACTTGAAGTTTACAAATCAATCCTTCTTCTGTATTGGTAGTTAAACCCGATTCTCGCGCTAATATATACACAGCCAATAAATCTGAAAGACTGCGTGTCATGCTAACAATTAATTCTCCTATTCCTTCTGTTCCGTATTTTCCAATATGTTCAGCTACTACTGCATGGCATTTGGTAACAGCTTCTGCTTCTGATGCTAGTTTTACTTTTGGATGCGAGAATGGGCGATTAGATTTTAATTCATTATTAATAAATGTCAATCGCTTTTCCTCGTTCCATTTCAAATAGTCTTCTCCATTGAGAGATGCAGCATTCATCAGCTGTGCAACGGCGTTTTCATGAAACTTACTATTCTGACGCACGTCTAGCCTTGCCAAATGAAATCCGATAGTTTTTACTAACCTAATAGATTCATGTACATCGTTAAAAGCAATGCGTTCAGCACCAAATTTCACTAGCGATTCTTGTAGTATTTTAAGGTCGCCTATCAGGCTTTTGGAGGTTTTATAACAAGCGCGATGCTCTTTTAACTCAGTAGCATGCTGCCTTTTTACGTCAACTGGTAATTTAGAAAGCAATAAATTAACATATTGCCTAAAAACTTCTCCTTCATTTCTTTTAAATGCTTTTATGCCTTCTTTACCTAATTCATCTTCTAGTTCTTCAATACGTTTTCTAAGCTCATAGTCAGCATGATTAAAATTAAGTGAAAAGCTCAATTTCTTAACAAGAAGTAATAAATTTCGTCTTATTACCACAAATGCATTTAACCGAAGTTGTGCTAAAGTATCTTTTGTCACCTGGCTCGTAACAAAAGGGTGCCCATCGCGATCACCTCCTACCCAATCTCCAAATGATATTCTAGGAAATTTATCTGAATCGAGAAGTAGATCAGGATCAAAACCTTCTTTTTCCCATGCTAGTAACAAGCGTCTGTCAACAATAGGAATGATTTCAGGAAAAACATTAGCTAAATAATGAATTACGTTACGCAACTCAGAAGGGACATCGGGTTTTTCAACAAAAATTTCTCCTGTTCTCCACAACCTATCTATTGCAAGCTTAATATCTTTTCTGATATCTTCTTGCTCCATTTCGGTAAACATCTGGTTCTCTCTTTTTACTAGTAATAAATAAAGTAACCTATGATGCTCAAGCACTGTAGCCCTTTTTGCCTCTGTAGGATGCGCAGTTAATACGGGCTCAACGATAATTTTAGAAAGCCCTTTTGCAATTTCCTTAGGAGGGATGCCTTTTTCTTTTAGCATTTTTAAGTTTTGCGCCCATAGCCCATTCACTTTAGACATTGATTCGTTTTCAATTTTTCTGCGATTTTGAACAGCACCATTCACCTCTACCATATTGAGCAACTGAAAAACGATAGAATATACTTGTACTAGTCTCTGGTTAAAATCTTCAGGTTTAATATCATCAATATCATTTATCCAAGGAATTTGAGAAGCTAGTTTTGCTTCGCCACTTTCTATGAGTACTTCCCTAAAACATTCTAATAAAAATTCGAGATCGAAATAGGGTTTACCTAGTTTTTTTTTTACCAATGGTAGTGCATTCATTTAGTAATTGGTTTTTAGTTTCTAGAAAAAATTGGGAATTGATAACCTTAGAAAAATACATCATGTAAAACTAACAAAGATTACCCATCAAAAAAATATGATTTATTCTCCCATATTTAATTATTGCTAAATCAGGAGAAAGCTGGTTGAGATAGGATGTATTTTTCTTGATATAGGGTTTCCTGCAAATCTTTCTCATTTAAAAAATCCACTTTTAAAATTTTAAAGAAAATGCTCTAAATCTATTCATAACCTGTAACCGATATATAGGCTTAGTCGTCAAAAAGAGAGAAATGAAGGAAGAAATAGAAGATATTATCATTGATAAAATCCTAGATGGGGACCAAACTGCCTGTAGGATTATTATTGATAAATATAAAACTCTTGTTTTTAATCTTTCATATAGAATTGTAAACAATAAGGAAGATGCAGAAGAAGTTGCACAAGACAGTTTTATAAAAGCATTTAAATACCTAGAATCATTTAACAGAAAATCTAAATTCTCAACCTGGCTGTACAGAATTACTTTTAATACTGCTGTAAGTAAAACAAGAAAAAAAAAAATAGAAAAAAATACACTTTATGATATTCCTGAAGATTTGCTTCCGGTTAATAGCATAGAAAAGACATTTAGCCACCTAGAGCAGGAACAACAAAAAGAATATATAACAATTATATTAAATAATTTAAGCAGTGAGGAAAGGGCATTAGTAACTATGTATTATTTAGATGAAATGCCGATGGAAGAGATTGCAGCTAATACTGGACTTACTAAAACAAATGTAAAAGTTAAAGTTC
>JBCDJE010000556.1:0-3551 GCA_038748185.1 Bacteroidota bacterium | reverse complement strand
TTTTTTTACATTTTTATTATTTCAGTATTGATTTCGGGAAATGCTTTTGCACAAAGTGGACCTGAAAATATAGTTAAACTAAATATCTTTAGTCCTATCGTACGTACACTTTCACTTTCTTATGAAAGAGTATTGAGTGCCGATAATAGCTTTCAAGTTAACTTCTTTTATACTGGCGCTTCAATTGGCGACACAAGATTTAGAGGGTTTGGTATTACTCCTGAGTATCGTTTCTATCTTTCAGAATCTAAAGAATCGCCAGCAGGTTTTTATCTAGCTCCCTTTTTACGCTATCAGAATTTCAACCTTACTGTAGAAGACGAAAGTGTAAATGAGCCAGAAGCAACATTATCTAACTTTGGGGGTGGAGTATTAATAGGCGGACAATGGATATTTAAAGAGAAAATTTCGCTAGATACTTTCATAGGACCAGCTTATACTGCTGGAGATATTAAGGTAGAAGATGGCACTAGTGAGGAGCAATTTGAGACAGGTATTCTTTCGGGTTTTGGAGTGAGGTTCGGTGTTACTATTGGTTATGCTTTCTAATAAGCAATAGTACGTTAAACAGCTTTTTTGAAAGAGGGTATTTCCTACCCTCTTTTTATCATAAATGTTAGTGATAATATATTGACAAAAAAAGATTAAATATTTGGTAACCTGTATTTCATGTTTTTTAATAGCTAACTACCACCTGTTAATACATAGGTTTCAAATAGTAAAAACCGCTTTTTATAATTTATCAATAGTTTTTGCCAAGCTATTAGCTATTTCCTCAATGCTACCAGTACCCTTTATAGCTACAAACTTATCTTGTCCCTTATAGTAATTTGCTACAGGAGCCGTTTTATTTTCGTACTCTTTTACCCGAGTGGCAATGAGATCAACATTACTGTCATCAGGTCTTCCTGAAGTTTTTCCTCTTTCTAATAATCTGTTTATCAATTCTTGTTGAGGTACTTCTAAAGCAATCATACTTGAAATAGCAATATTATTTTCCTCCATTAGTGCATCTAAAGCTTCCGCTTGCTTAACCGTTCTTGGAAAACCATCGAAAATAAATCCATTTGCGTCTTTGTGCTCTTTTAATTTATTATCGATCATACCGATAACAACTTCGTCAGGTACTAGTACTCCTGCATCCATTAATTTTTTTGCTTCTAGCCCTAATGTCGTTCCCGCGGCTATCTCAGAGCGAAGTAAATCTCCGGTTGAAAGGTGCACCAATTCGTATTTTTCCTTTATTTTCATACTCTGTGTTCCTTTTCCTGCACCGGGAGGGCCGAATAATACAAGATTAATCATATTGTTTTTTTTTGTGATAGAAAATCACCTATCAAGGTGAGCAAATCAAATATAGAGGATAGCTTTTCTAATATCAAACTAATTATTTTTTTGTTAAATACGCTTTAAAATCAAATGCTTTTCATTGTGAGTTTTGAACCTATAACAGTAAGCCCTTATAATTGAGACTATTAAAGCAACAAGAGAAAGAAATAGCGAGTTTTTTTACTGTATTAGAATACCTGCGCAAATTTTTGAATCATGAAAAAGAAGCTGATTATTTGGATTTCATTATTATTGATTGTTGGGCTCATTATTTACTTCGCGATTTATCTTTTTTTTAGCCCTACTCATAGTTTTCAAGGTATATATGCAGTACCACATGATGCTATTTATGTAATAGAAACAGAAGAACCGATACAAAACTGGATAAAAATACGCTCAAGCAATATGTGGGCATATTTGCAAGGCAATGATTTCTTTAGTTCACTTACTCAAAGTATTAATAGCCTCGATACATTAGTGCAAGAAAATAGAACCTTACTTTCTTTAATTGGTTCACGACAAGTTTTTATTTCAGCACATATTACGCAACCTAACAATTACGATTTTCTATATATCGTCGACTTACAAAGAGTTTCTAAACTAAGTCCACTCAAATCTTACATTGAGTCTTTAACAAATAAGGGATACAAAACTACTTTTAGAAAGTATAAAGATGAGGAGATTATCGAAATAACAGATTTAAAAACTAGGGAAACTCTCTATATTTCATTACTAAATAACCTATTGGTCATTTCTTATACACATACACTTGTTGAAGCCTCTATAGTCGAAATGGCAGAACCTATAATTGGTAGAGACCTACAATTTATAGTAGTAAAACAAAAAGTTGATTACAATGACGCTTTTCGCTTGTACATAAATTACCAATACCTCGACGATTTTCTTACACTTTTTTCAGATGATGATGCCTATAGCAAATATCTAAGTGAGGTTTTTAGCTACACCGCTATGGGTTTAGCTTTAGAAGAAAATGACAAAATTGCTTTAGA
This sequence comes from Bacteroidota bacterium, assembly GCA_038748185.1. Taxonomy (GTDB): domain Bacteria; phylum Bacteroidota; class Bacteroidia; order Cytophagales; family Flammeovirgaceae; genus Chondrinema. The sequence goes on along the minus strand of JBCDJE010000556.1, from coordinate 1,212 downwards.
AGGATTTACCAATTTAAGCAATGATAAAAATCCTTATCTCGAAGCTTTACTTAAATCGGGTAAGGGCACTTATGAAACTTTTAAAATTGCACCACTAAGAACAGGGTTTTACATGGGCATAGGTTTTGATAATTTCCGGGATTTTATCGAAAATTTTGAAACTGCTTCCCAAAGCGATGAAGCTTCTTTTAGTGAGTACATGCAAAATATGGACAAGATAGAACGCTTCTTAGATATTGATTTACAAGAAAATTTCTTTAACTGGATTGATAATGAGATTGCCTTTATACAAACACAACCGGGAAAACTTGGTAAAAACAATGAGTTTGTAGTTGTTCTAAAAGCGAAATCAGCTGATAGAGCGATAGAAAACTTGACCTTTATTGGCAATCAAATCCGCAAAAAAACACCAGTAAAATTCCGACATATTAATTACAAGGGTTATCAAATAAAATACTTATCTGTAAAAGGATTTTTCAAGCTCATTTTGGGGAAGTTTTTTTCTAAACTAGACAAGCCTTATTTCACTACCATAAATGACTTTGTAGTTTTTAGTAATCATCCGCAAACTATCAAAGGCATTATAGATGACTATGATAATAAAAATACTTTAGCTAATAGTACCACCTTCCAATCTTTCTTTGAAGGCTTTGAGAAAAAAGCTAATGTATTTGCTTATGTACAAACACCCGTGATGTTCGAAAATTTGCAGCCTATGGTAAATGAAAAAACATGGACCTCGCTTAATAAAAATAGAGAGTATCTGGTTTGTTTTTCTGATATTGGACTTCAGATAGGGAGCGAAGAGGGCTTATTTACTTCAAAGTTGCATGTGCAATTCCAAGATAGAGCAAAACTAAAAGACTTAGAAGCAATACTTGCCGCTACGGTAGAGCCTTTTAATCTCCAAGAACTCGATTCGGTAATGCAATTAACTTTGGTTGAGAAAGACGATGAATTAATAATTGATGAAATTAGTCCCGATGATCTTGATGCCAAAAAGTATAAAGAGTATTACAATGATGGAAATTAGAAGTCTCGCTAAAAGAGGGTTTAAAGAATGGAATTTATAGGGAATATTTTGAAGACGGTACTTTAAAAATTAAAGGCAGGTACAAAAATGACCATATGGATGGTGTATGGAAAGTTTATGATAAGGAAGGAAATGTAAAAGAAAGAAAACGCTTTAGGCTTGATAAAGAAAAATAACAC
>JBCDJE010000555.1:0-3557 GCA_038748185.1 Bacteroidota bacterium | reverse complement strand
CCAACAATATCATCTTTAGTGAAAATGCCTTCTTTCCAATGGGTTTCACCGTGATAAGGAAAACTAATAGCCCAAACCTCGAATGCTTGTGTCAATGTAGGAAATATAGGAGCAAATAAAGCTGCTTTATCCCCAAACCCATGAAACAAGATTAGGCACTTCTTCCCACTCCCAGCTTTGTGGTATGCTATAAAAGAATTTTTATATGGAAGTACGCCTCGTTGTATATTATAAATAGACTTGTGCATAAGCAATTAAAAATATTTGCAGAAAAGGAAACATATACTTAGGGTGTGTAGCTGCATATAAGAAATATCAAAATGCAGTTAAAAAAAGAAAATTGTTTCTATTGTCCTTGTTGAGTAATACAAAATACCAAGCAATATGGCATTTTGTATATATATTTGTTAGATGAATCCATAGCGCTTCATAGGTATTTTTTCCCGTTTGAAGAAACTTCATTTTTTGTGTAACCGATTTAAATGCATTTAATAAAGTCAATTTATTATATTTTGTTATTACAAAACTTATTGATTTAACTAATATGCAAATGAAATATACTTTGAAAAGTCTATCCAAAGTACTCCTTTTTTCTTTTTTTCTTTTTCATTTTACTATTACTTTCTCTCAATCTAATAACTTTAAAATTACCTCAGATACAGAAGTAAATATTGAAGGTTCTTCAACTTTACATTCTTGGAAGGCAGTGGTTAGCAATGTAGAAGGTGAGTTAATGGCAGGGAATAAATTTGCCAAAAAGAAATTAAAAGAAGGTGAAGAAGTAGGCATCGTATCTTTAAAGTTTGGTGTAGAAACCATTGACGGAGGCAGAGGCGATACTATGAACGATAAGATTAAAAAGGCCCTTAAAAGTAGTGAATCACCATATATTGAGTTCAAATCAACTAAACCTGCTATAGTTAAAACCATTATTAATAAGGCAGATAATACTTTTAACATAGTTTCTAAAGGAGAACTCACTATGGCTGGTATTTCTAAACCAGTAGAAATTGAGTTGGAAGGGAAATATATCGATGCTAGCACAATTCAATTTACTGGGAAAAGGGATATGAAAATGAGTGATTTTGATATAGAACAACCTAGTGCTATGTTTGGTACTATAGTGGCTGGAGACGATATCACGATCAATTTTAATTTATTATTTTCAAATACAACCAACAAAATGTAACAATGAGTAAACCGACAAACTTACTCCTATTTATTTCTGTAATTTATTGTATGCATCTGTCTCCTGCTTTTTCTCAAAGCAGTATTGTTACAAATGAAGAGAACTTCCAAGCATATACTGATACTATCCCAGGTACAAGTGTTACTTTTAAATTAGCGCCTATACCAGGGGGTACATTTATGATGGGTAGTCCTGAAACCGAAGCAAAACGTAATGACGATGAAGGGCCTCAGAAAAAGTTATCAGTAGGTTCATTCTACATGGGCGTTCATGAGGTCACTTTCGATGAGTACGAAATATTTAGAGACAAAGAAAAAGATAAAGCACCAGCTACTGGCGAATGGAATGCTGAAACAGTAACTAGACCAAGCCCACCATACGAAGACCCTACCTTTGGTATGGGAAAATATGGCTTTCCTGCAGTAAGTATGACACAATATGCAGCACTTCTGTATTGCAAATGGCTTACTGAAAAAACTGGAACGTTTTATCGTTTGCCTACTGAAGCTGAATGGGAATATGCTTGTAGAGCAGGAACAACAACTGCATACCATTTTGGTGATAATCTCGACAGCTTAGATGCCTATGCTTGGTATTACGAAAATAGCAATGATGCTTACCATAAAGTTGGTGAGAAAAAGCCTAATCCTTGGGGACTTTATGATATACATGGGAATGTAGCGGAATGGACGCTAGATCAATACCAAAACGACTTTTACGCCAGTATAGATAATGAAAGCATAAGCCCATGGGCCAAGCCAACTAAACTCCATCCAAGAACAGTAAGAGGTGGTTCCTGGGACGATGATCCTGAATCTTTAAGAAGTGCAGCAAGAACAGAATCGAGTATGAATTGGAAAAAAAGGGATCCACAAATACCTAAAAGTTTCTGGTGGAATACAGATTCACCATTTGTTGGATTCAGAATCGTGAGTCCTAAGATTCAACCTACTCAAGAAGAAATCGACACTTTCTGGTCAAGTGTATTAGATTAAATATTTTTATAAATAATTGTATCATCTTAAAAAATATGGCAATGGAAAAAGATTTTAAACAAGTATTACAAAAAGGCATGAAGCGCAGAAGTTTTGTTAAAAACTCTGCTGTTGCAGCAGGTGGCGTTTTACTAAGTCCTCTTGCTGCCCAAGCAGGATATTTCTCATCTGTTGACGATGCTATTAAAATTGCCTTAGTAGGTTGTGGTGGTAGAGGAACTGGTGCTGCAGCACAAGCTTTAAGTACATCGCAAAACGTAAAATTAGTGGCGATGGCCGATGCTTTTAAAGATAGACTTGATAAGAGTTATGAAAATATTTTAAAACAAGATGGCTACGATGCTTCTAAGAAAGTAGACATAAAAGAAGAAAATAAACTTGTTGGTTTTGAAGGTTATAAAAAAGCCATAGACATGGCTGATGTTGTAATTCTGGCAACACCCCCAGGGTTCAGACCCATACATTTTGAATATGCTGTAGAACAAGGGAAACATGTATTCATGGAAAAACCTGTCGCTACTGATGCACCAGGCATAAGAAAAGTATTAGCAGCCGCTGAAAAAGCAAAAGCAAAAAAACTAAATGTAGTAGTAGGATTACAACGCCATTATCAGACAAATTACAGGGAATTAATGAAACGGGTGCATAATGGGGAAATTGGTGAGATTATCTCGGCACAAGCTTACTGGAATGGTGGAGGTGTTTGGGTAAGAGAAAGGCAAGAGGGTCAGACCGAAATGGAATACCAGATGCGTAATTGGTATTACTTTAACTGGTTATGTGGTGATCATATTACTGAACAGCACGTCCATAATATTGATGTAATTAACTGGGCGAAAAATGCTTATCCTGTAAAAGCACAAGGAATGGGTGGGCGAGAAGTAAGAAATGGTAAAGAACATGGTGAAATCTTTGACCACCACTTTGTAGAATTTGAATATGCTGATGGCGCTGTTATGTCAAGTCAGTGCAGGCATATTAAAGGATGTATGAATCGTGTATCAGAATTTTTACATGGCACTAAAGGAAGAGCAACTACACAAGGAGGTACGATGATTACTGATTTGAAGGGGAATACTATTTGGAAACATCGCGGAAAAAACGATCCTAACCCCTACCAACAAGAGCATGATGAACTATTTGCAGCTATTGCAGCTGGTGAATATAAATTTGCGGATGCTGAAAATGGTGCAAAAAGTACCATGACTTCTATTTTAGGAAGAATGGCCACTTATTCAGGCCAAGAAATAACTTGGGATGAAGCAATGAAATCAGAACTAAGCTTAATGCCTACAAAATTTGCTTGGGATGCTAAACCGCCAATTTTACCCGGTGCAGATGGTTTTTATCCAGTTCCTGTGCCAGGTGTTACT
>JBCDJE010000554.1:0-3572 GCA_038748185.1 Bacteroidota bacterium | reverse complement strand
GCCTAATATTATATCTAAAATTTGGCAATGAGTATCTTTGCATCCTAAGAGATTAAAATCTAACTTCTAACAACTGCTTAATACCTAATAATTTGCTCTACTTTCTTTTTCCTTAAATAGTTGGTGATAATTCTTAAAGTATCTTTATTCTCATTAGCGGGCTGTATTGCTTCTTTTAATGCCTCAGTATTAGCGTAGGATTCGTGTATATCCAAATAGCCAAAACCTTTGTATTGTCCGTTTTCCACTTGTACAATAGTTCGCTCCTGTAGGTGCCTTCCTTTATCAACAATAAAGAAATTCTGCTCTCTGCCTTTTAAATAGTCAATAGCTTGTTGTGTGCGTTTATTATAACTAGCTTCCGATTCCTTACCCAAGCAAGCACCTTTGCAAAGCCGAACCATATAATTGAAGCATTCTTCTCTGCTTTCATAAAGCCCACATAATTTTTGACATAGCCTGAATTTCTCAAGGATTTGCTCTAATAATTTTTCACCCCTATTTTTTGAATATACATAGATTACAGGTTCAGCTTTAATTGCATTTTTATCTTTAACATTAAAATTTATATAGCCTTTAGCATCCTTGAAAGCATAAATTCCATATCTGAATTCTCCCCGTTTTAAAGCGCTATTGAAAAAAGGTTGATACTTTTTAATTTCAGCTTCTTCTTTTAGTAAAGCCACTAATTCACTTCCTGTACACTCAAAAGATATATCGACAATGGCATTTTTTAATTTTTTTGCTTTTCGGGTAGTGGTGCCTGTAAAATGAGACATTACCCTGGTTCTTATATTTTTTGATTTTCCTATATATATAATATCTCCTTGTTGGTTGTGGAAATAGTAAACCCCCGTTTCTTCTTTTAAGTTATCGATGGTTTCTACTGAAATGTTCGGATGGTGTTTTGCACTGTATAGATCTAATATTAAATAAGTATCAAAAATTGCCTTATTTCCTTTTTCCAATATCAGCTCAAATAAGGAAACTGTTGCACGTGCATCGCCAAAAGCACGGTGCCTACTTTCAAGCTGGATACCTATCTCTTGGCATAACTTGCCTAAACTGTAAGACTTTTTACCCGGTAATAAAACCCGCCCGAGTTGCACTGTACATAGGCTGTTCTTTCTATAGTCATATCCAAGCATCTTAAATTCGTGCTTTAAAAAACCATAGTCAAAGCTGGCATTATGTGCTACAATAGTGCAGCCTTCAGTCATCTCAATCACCTTTTTAGCTACTTCAAAAAACTTTGGTGCTTCGGCTACCATTTCATCGGTAATGTTGGTTAAACGAGAAACAAATGAAGGAATAGCTCTTTCAGGATTTATTAGCGTTGTAAATGAGTTTACAATAGAGTTACCATCGTGAATAAATATAGCTATTTCAGTAATCCTGTCTACAGCAGATAAACCACCAGTTGTTTCAAGATCAACGATAGCATACATATTTGAAATTTTTGGACGGTATTAAAGGTAATTTTTTAAACGAGTAGTATTTGTAGCCTTTTTGATTTTATAATAATCAATCAATAAAGTTAATAGGTAAACTATTTATTCCAAAATTTACCCTTTAAAGCAAGCTTAATATAACAATAACAAGAGAGTTAATAGAAGAAATTTTTTTTCTTGCAGAATCTAACTAATTTTGACTGGCAAATTAAACAAGCTAAAATTAATTTGCTATGTCCACAAAAAGCGATAAGGTTTTATACGAGGCACTTACCTACGATGATGTTTTGTTGTTGCCTGCCTACTCAGAAATTCTTCCAAGAGACACCATAACAAGTACTAACTTAACCAAAAACATTAAACTCAATATTCCACTTGTTTCAGCAGCTATGGATACCGTAACTGAAGCAGAGTTAGCTATTGCCATAGCTTTGGAAGGAGGTATGGGATTTATCCATAAAAACATGACGATTGAAAACCAATCGAAGCAGGTTAGGCGCGTAAAGCGTTCTCAAAGTGGAATGATCCTAGATCCTATTACCCTACATCCAGATCAAACACTTGGAGAAGCCAATCAACTAATGCGGGAATTTAAAATTGGTGGGATCCCTGTTATTGAAAAAGAGCAAAAACTGATTGGTATTCTTACTAATAGAGATTTGCGTTTTCAAAAAGACCTCCATAAGAAAGTTTCCGCAATCATGACTAAGGAAAACCTAATTACTGCACCTGAGGGAATCGGTCTTGAAAAAGCGGAAGATATTCTACAAGAATATAAGATAGAAAAATTACCCATTGTCGATGATAAATACAGGCTTATTGGGCTCATTACTTATAAAGACATACTCAAAAATAGAGATAGACCAAATGCTTGTAAAGACGAATTTGGTAGGTTGCGTGTAGGAGCAGCGGTGGGTGTTACAAGAGATATGATGGAACGAATCTATGCCTTGAAACAAGCCGGTGTGGATGTAGTGGGTATTGATACAGCTCATGGACATTCTAAAGGAGTGATTGAAGCATTGAAACAAGTAAAAAGTGAATTTTCTGATTTGGAAGTCTTGGTAGGAAACGTGGCAACAGCAGAGGGAGCAAAAGCCCTAGCAGATGCAGGAGCTGACGGAGTGAAAGTAGGTGTCGGCCCGGGTAGTATTTGTACAACAAGGGTTATTGCCGGAGTAGGCGTACCACAACTTTCTGCTGTTTTTTCAGCTGCTGAAGGTCTTAAAGGCACAGGTGTTCCTTTTGTCGCTGATGGCGGGATTCGTTTTTCTGGTGATATTGTAAAAGCGATTGCAGGAGGAGCAAGTTGTATTATGATTGGGTCACTTTTGGCAGGCACAGAAGAGGCTCCAGGAGAAATGATTATTTTTGAAGGGAGGAAATTTAAGTCTTACCGAGGAATGGGGTCTGTTGAAGCAATGGAACAAGGCTCTAAAGACCGTTATTTTCAAGATGCAGAAGATGATATTAAAAAACTAGTTCCTGAAGGAATTTCAGGAAGGGTTCCCTATAAAGGCAAAGTTGGTGAGGTAATCTATCAACTTATTGGTGGTTTAAAAGCTGGTATGGGTTATTGTGGTGCCGGAGATATTTCACAATTGCAACAAGCCAACTTTGCCAAAATTACTGCGGCAGGTGTTAGAGAAAGTCATCCACATGATATTTTTATTACCAGAGAAGCACCGAATTACAGTAGGAGATAAGCTTTTATCAATCAGCCGATTTTTTAATCGGCTTTTTTATTATCTATCATTTTTTAGTCTCAAGCAGAAACCTTTTGATGAAGGGAGTAAAAAATATCTGAAAAATCCATCCAATATGTAATGAATCTTATTATTCATCAACAAATAGGCATGAGATCACTTAAAAAAATCTTCATAGCTCATGTTATACAAAAAATCGCAAACAGGATGGTTAGTAATAGGAATATTTGCTCCAATTATTATATTCCTTTACCTAGCATATGCTAACCAATGGGGAAATAATCCTATTCCATTAATTCCTTTTCTTATAATGTTAGTTTTCTTTGTTCTGATTGCATCTCTATTTTATCGATTAACTATAAAGTTTGATGGTTCTATTCTTAAATTGATTTACGGAATTGGATTAATAAGAATT
>JBCDJE010000553.1:0-3580 GCA_038748185.1 Bacteroidota bacterium | reverse complement strand
TGCATTTCATTTAGATTTTTCTTAAAATAAGATAAACTTTACCAAGAAATGACAAGCTTTAGAGTTCGCCCAAGATTTAAACAAGAAGTCCAAATAGCTTCATCAGAAGTACAAGCAAGAATCTATGCAGTTGTAGAGAAAAATGCCGGCTTGTCTTCTACTAAAGCTATTCCCGGTTACATTACTTTACGTATCAGACCAAAAGACAGACACTATTGGTCTCCCCAACTTAATCTTACCTTTGAGGAAAATGAAACTGGTAATACAATTATAAGAGGATTGTACGGACCAAATCCTCAGATATGGACTCTGATTTTTTTCGGTTATGCTGTGTTAAGTGTCGCCGCATTTTTTATTTTAATGATCGGACTTTCTCAATTGAGTCTGGATAAAGATTCATCAATACTATGGGCACTAATCGTAGTTGGAATACTTGCGGGCTTACTTTATTTTATAAGTCAGTTAGGACAAAAACTTGGTGCAGAGCAAACATTTTTATTACATCATGCTTTTGAAGAAGCTGTTGGCGATAAAGTAAGAATCGTATAAGCCGTAGTGAATTGTACAGAACATGTGTCTTTCTATAAAATCGCAATTCGTCTAATACATTATTTAGAGTTAAGTATTTTTAGGATGTAGTTGATATTTCTATCCGTCATTTTATCAACTGAAAATAATCCTGTAAATTACCGCCAGATATTAGTATATCGCTTATATGAAGTAGTGATATTTTTTCTATGAACACGATAAATAAACTGAAAGTTAGGCTGATTTTAATAGCTTTTTTTGCAGGAATTATCTTAAGCGCCTGCGATAAGAATGTGAAAAATACTGATAATATTTTATTAGATAAAGGCTGGGAGTTTCGGCAAGTAGGTACAGAAGAATGGAGAGAAGCTAGTGTACCAGGCTGTGTACATAATGATTTACTTACCCATGGACTTATTGAAAATCCCTTTATTGGGATGAATGAAGAAAAGGTGCAATGGATTGAAAAAGAAGATTGGGAATATCGCAATGTTTTCAACGTGTCAGCATCATTATTGGGTAAGGCATCCATTACACTAAATTTTGAAGGGTTGGATACCTACGCCATTGTAAGTTTAAATGGGCAAGAAATTTTACAAGGAGATAATATGTTTATCGCCCATAAAACAGATGTTAAATCCTATCTACAAAAAGGAGCCAATGAATTACATATCCTTTTCAAATCTCCAGTGAAAAAGGGAATGGAAAAACTGCAAAAGCTAGATTACATCTTAAAGGCAACTAACGAAATAGCTCCGGAAGGGGAAAGAACAAATATTTTTACAAGAAAAGCGCCCTATCATTTTGGTTGGGATTGGGGGCCTAGATTGGTAACCAGTGGCATTTGGCGTCCAGTTGAAATTAAGGCTTGGGATTTATTAAAAGTAGAAGATGTATTTTTTGCGCCTCAAAGTGTTTCTAAAAATCGTGCAAATTATGAGGCAAAAGTAACGGTACATGTAACCAAAGAAATAAGTGTTAAAGCTGTATTAAACATACCAAATGTTTTAAACAAAGAAATAACATTTGATTTAAATGAGGGAGAGCAGGAAGTAAGCATTGATTTTCAGATCGATAACCCGAAATTGTGGTGGTCAAACGGTTTAGGTGAGGCACATCTTTATGATGTAAATATCAGCTTTTTTCAAGAAGAGCAGGAGCTTGAGAAATACACCCAGAAGTTAGGTGTTCGCAATTTGGAGCTAATACAAGAAGCTGACTCTATAGGGAGAAGTTTTTACTTCAAATTGAATGATGTGCCGGTTTTTGCCAAAGGCGCTAATTATATTCCTTCTGAAATATTTAATGCTATACAAACGCATGAAACTTATCAAAGAGTAATAAATGATGCGGTGAAGGCCAATATGAATATGCTTCGTGTTTGGGGGGGAGCAGTATACGAAAATGATGAGTTTTATGAGTTATGTGATGAAAACGGTATACTGGTTTGGCAAGACTTTATGTTTGCTTGTGCATTGGTTCCGGGAGATTCTTTACATCTTGAAAATATTAGAAAAGAAGCAAATTACAATGTAAAGCGACTTAGGAAGTTTGCCAGTATGGCTTTATGGTGTGGTAATAACGAAAATTTAATCGCCTGGAATAATTGGGGTTGGAAAGAGGCTTATCCAAAAAAGGTATCAGATAAAATTTGGCGCGATTATGAGAAAGTATTTTATGAAATTCTGCCTGAAGCGGTAGCTAATTATCATCCACAGGTTAGTTATTGGGCATCATCACCACAGGCTTATGGAGATAACATGCCCGATAGAAAGTCTGGTGATGAACATGACTGGACAGTTTGGTTTGCCCAAGCTCCATTTGAAAACTATGCAAAAGAAGTACCTCGCTTTGTAAGTGAATACGGCTTACAATCATTTCCTGAAATGACCACCATTAAAGCCTTTACAACAGAAGATAAAGACCTGACTTATCGCTCAGAAGTAATGGAACATAGGCAGCGTAGCAATATGGAATGGATTGCTCCCGGTATGAATGGGAATGAAATGATTATGCGCTATATAAAAAAGTATTATAAACCGGCACAAAACTTTGAAGATTTTGTTTATCTGAGTCAACTCACTCAAGCAAAAGGCTTGAAAACAGCTATAGAAGCGCATAGAAGAAATATGCCTTATTGTATGGGGTCACTTTATTGGCAGATAAACGATTGCTGGCCTACTATGTCATGGGCAAGTGTTGATTATTTTGGAAGATGGAAAGCTTCACATTATGCTGTAAAAAAAGCGTTTGAGCCGATTATACTATCAGTAGAACAAACCTCAAAGGTACTTAGGGTATATGTAATTTCAGAAAAATTAGAAGCTTTTCAAGCAGACTTACAATTGCATTTCAGAAAGATGAATGGAGATTTGCTGTTAGCAGAAAACCATGAAATAGAAGTTTTACCAAATACTTCAACTATTTGTTTCGAGATGCCTTTATTTCAGATTAATTTTCTTGATGCTAGAAAACGCGAAATGTTTTTACAGGTGCGTCTAGGATCAGATAATGTATTAATTGCAGAAAATATACATTTATTTAGAAAAGAAAAAGATATTCGTTTCCCTATCCCTAAGATAACTACTCAAATAAATATACAAGAAGATCAAAAAATTTTAAAACTAAACACCTCACATTTTTCTAAAGGAGTACAACTAAGCGTGAAAAACGAAGAAGTATTTTTTAGTGATAATTATTTTGATCTGATCCCGGGAAAAGACAAGGAAATAATCCTAGAAACCAGTCTTGACTCTGCTCAAATCAGTCAAAACTTAATGATAAATTCTTTAGCAGATTTGTATAAGAGTAAATAATAGATGCTATAAAAAGATACTTAACAGAATATTGAAATCAATCAAACCATGAAATAGAACTAAGTAAATATAACCCCTTTATAATTCTTTAATTCTTCGCATATTTAAATTCTTTTGGCGTTAGTCCTGTTTTATTTTTGAAAAATCGGCTAAAATATTGAGGATATTCAAAACCAAGACTGTAAGCAACTTTAGCTATTGAAGTATCTGAAGCCAACAACCTCTTTTTTGCAATT
>JBCDJE010000552.1:0-3594 GCA_038748185.1 Bacteroidota bacterium | reverse complement strand
ACCATCTGTAAGATTCAGTAATTTTTGATAAAACACTTCAAGCTCAGGCATGTATTTCTTGAACTTTACGTATGAAGTGGTGAACCCTGGCCTGTTTTTTAAGCCTTTTGCCGTAAACCATTTCTTGTAGTAAGGCCAATATTTTTCAAAAAGACCTTTCCACTTTTCCCCGGGTTTTTCTTCTTTTACTGCGTTCAGGTATATATACATGCTTTTAACGATCTGTCATTATTGCTTTCCGCAACTAACAAAAATAGAACAAAAAGCTTTTGAATGAGTAATTACGTATTTCAAAAGCTTTCATTACTTGTATAATGGTATTACAACATCTTAAAACCACTAACCTCTTTTATCTCCTCCTTTGGCAACAATGCTTTGCTTGGAGCTTCTGCTTTAAACAAATTTTTAATCCCTGCAATCCATTTTTTCCCTCTTGCATTTAACTTAAAATCATCAGTCATAAATCTACCTCTGCTTACTAAAATGCCCATATCAGCCCCTTCATACTGGTAATCTCCAGGCTTTAGTATCCTTAAAAAGAAAGCCTCATGCTCATTTTCAACGGCTCTTCTGTGTGTATCAAAACGTGAAAATTTGATATTACTCTCTTTATCCATACTATATATACCTGACTGGGGTGCTTCTGTAACAATATCAACAGTGCCTTCTGTATGTTTAATCACCATTTGTCCCCAATTATCGATATTTTCTGCTCTTGCCCAACGCTGGTTAATCTGCCTTACGCTCAAATCATAATCTACATCCATCCATTCTAAGATATGGAAAAGATACAATGGGCAATCTGCCAGAGCAAAAACTGCATGGTTGGTAATAGATGAAGCACCGGTAATTCTAGGGTTTAATTCACCCAAATAAACCTTATTGGTTTTTTCTTCTATGAGAAAATCAAGTTCGAAATATCCAAGGTATCCTTCTTTTCTTAATTGGTTACCAAACATTTCTGTATATTTCCTTGCTTTGTCTCTGATAGTTTTTGTAAAAGCATTAGGATAAATCTCATTGCCGCACCAACCACCTTTGTAGGGGGTTAATTCTTTAAATCCTACTAGTTCTGTTAGTAATGGTGCTACAATTGTTCCATGCCTTGTTACACAAGCTTCTATGGCAGAACCCCGGCAATTTATCCTCTTCATGATCTTACATTCGGCTTCTTCCTCGATTTCTTTCTTGTACTTATTGTAATCGTCTTCAGCAGAAATAAAAAATGTAGTATGCCCTGAATCGCCAAAAGCGGTTTGTACTACCAAGTCTTTTCCTAAATGAGCAGAAACCTTTTTAAGGGTTTTATAGCTATCTACTTTCTCTAACACATATGGAACACAAGGTACTCCTGCTTTTTCAGCTACGCGATTCGTTACAATTTTATTATCTAAGTGTGCCCTAAGTTTTGAACTTGGGAAGCAAACCTTTAAGCCTAATTGTTTTGCCAGTTTTTCCACTCGTTCATCAAACATTAAGTAAAGCACCTTGCCACCCTTACCTCGGCTCTTAATAAAATCGTGTACTTCTTTGTGGTCAAGCAAGTAAGCGGTAATATCTTCGATACTCTGAAATTCTTCATGAGGAATCTCTTCTTTGGGTGCAAATACATTAGGATGTTGCTCGTCATAACAGTCAATATAGTTGATGAATCGAAAATCTTTTATCCATTCATCAGCCCCTAAAAGGTTAAAATTAGTAGCACTTACAAAATAGATGGGCTCATCATTTTTATAAAAAAACCTCCTTATATCAGAAATGCTTGTAAGCTTAGGTTTTGTTGCATCAGCTTTTTTTATAATTTTTGATTTTACATCTTTGGTTTCAGTCTGCTTTTTTACTAATGTTTCTTTTTTCATGTTTAATTTTGTGTTAGGTTATCAAGATTATGTTAGCATATATGGGGTTAAATTAAAGCTATGTGAACCCTTCTAAAATCTGTTTGTCTCTTTCTTCTTTAGGAATACTATTTCTTGAGGTCTTTCCTAAGTGCCAAAAAACCACACCGCTCAAAGCAATGAAAATGAGTATCAACCATTCCATAGGCCAAATTAAAGCAACTGGACTACCAGGTATTAGCATAAGTATTAAAATTGATAAAGTAATGAACCCACTGCAAAAAGCGATTACATAACCGTATTTTAAACGATAAGGCCTATGCATGTCAGGAAATTTTTTTCTGAGTTTTATTAATGAGATAGAAACTCCTAAAAAAGCAATTGTCATACAAAATGAACCAACATCTACGAAGGCCGTCATTGCCTGCCTACCAGTAAATACAGAAATAAAAGTAATAAAACCGCAAAATAAGACTGCTGAAGCTGGGGTGCCATGTTTAGGATGGGTTTTACCGAATATAGCAGGAATAATTTTTCCCCTTCCTAGTGCAAATAGAATGCGTGAACAAGCTAAGAAGAACCCATTCCAACTGGTAAGTAATCCGATGAGGGCAGTTAACAATATAATTTTAGTTGCTAACCCACTTGCGAAAACGTTTTGAAAAGCTGAAGCTGTTGGCAAAGATGCATGGATAATCTCTTCTCGAGGGCTTGTTATACTCGTACTAATAATTAGTGCAACATAAAATAATGAAGCTGCAACTATTGAAAGTAATATAAGTCTTCCAAGCAATTTAGGTGTAACACTGTTTTCTGCCTCTTCTGCACTTTGTGGTATAGTATCAAAACCTACAAACCAAAAAGGAACGGTAATCAATACCGCTAAAAAGCCTTGCCAAGCATTATTTTTTTGACCAAAAGTGGGTTGTAAATTTTCAAAACTTCCATAATTGATACTTGCTATAATAATAAAAACTACTGCTAATAAAATAGCGAAAGTGAGCAATACTTGAAAGTTTGTTGCAGTTTGAATGCCCCTGTAGTTAAACCAAGTAATTAATAAAGTAAAGAATAAGGCTGAAAGGATATGTGAGGCATATACAACTTCATCGCCTATTTGGTAAAGCGGCCAGAAGTCGATTTCAGGGAGTAGAAAGCTCAAAACTTTTCCAATGGAGATAGCTTCAAATGCAGAAACAGAGAGATAACCAAAAGCTAGAAACCAACCTATAATGAATGATTTTTGAATGCCATAAGCTTTATATGCATAGGCTACTTCACCACCTGTTAATGGTAACATTGCCATTACTTCTGCATAGCATAAGCCTATTAGAAAAATCATTGCTCCGCCTGTTAAAAATGCAAGTGATGCGCCCAAAGGTCCTGCATTATTAAGCCAACTACCCATGGCTGTCACCCAACCAACTCCAATCATAGAGCCGAATGCTAAGCAGAAAAAGGCTGTTTTACCTATTTCCTTCTTTAGCGCTTGCCGTGGTTTATATATAGGTTTTTCTTCCAAAAATTAATCTTCTTTTAATATTTACTTATTTGTACATTGTTAAATAACCCTTTACTAAAAGTTACTTTGCTTTTCTTTTTCTAATTACTTTTTTCTCTGTTACACTTTCAGCTTGCCCATTTGTGGCATTTAAAATTTCAACTTTTTCAATAGGATTTGGAGTGACTTTTTTATCAAGTATCTCCTGAGAGAAAATTCTTAAGCCTAGATCAGCCCTGTAGCCATGAATTTCTT
>JBCDJE010000551.1:0-3594 GCA_038748185.1 Bacteroidota bacterium | reverse complement strand
TACTGTAAAGGATAAAAACAACGTGAGTATTGCGTTAATGGAAGCCTTAGCAGATGAGGGGATTTTAGTAGATATTCCCCAAGTAAATCAAGTAATGGGTTACCCCAAACCTATTGCTATTGAAAAGTTACTAGCCTTAAAATTACCTGATCAATCAACTATTACAGGAAAATATATTAATGAAATTCATCAAAATTTTGTGAATAAAATGATTCGATATTACCAAAAAAGCTCTGATGTTGGCGAGAAGCCGGGAGTATGGGAAACATTTGCTGCTTTGAGGGAAAGTGGAATACAAATAGGTATTGATACAGGATTTGATAGAAAAATTGCTGATACGATTTTTGAAAGACTCGGTTGGAAAGAAGCCGGTATTTTTGACTATTCAGTTACTAGTGATGAGGTTGCCAACGGAAGGCCCTATCCCGATATGATTTTCAAACTTATGGAAGAAGCAGGTATAACGGATGCTACAAAAGTGGCAAAAGTAGGAGACACCCAATCAGACTTATTACAGGGAAAAGCAGCGGGTTGTGCTTTGGTAATTGGTGTAACTACTGGTGCTTGGAAAAAGGATGACCTTGAAAAAGAATACCACACTCATTTAATAGCGCATTTAGAAGAAGTTTTAGATATCATCGGAATTCATCAGCCTTCATGAAATTTCTTTATGCCATTTTTTTTAGTATTGGAATATATGTAGCTGTGTGGGCGCAACCAAAACCTTTAACAGAATGGTACTGTTGGCCACAATATACATTACCTGGTAATGCCAGTAATAAACCGGGGCTAACCGGAGAAAATCCTTTAACTCCTTTCAAAAAACTAGAATATCAAAGTACACCCTTGCTATTTTTTGCCGAAGAACCTACTGAAAGGGTAATTAACTTCTTGCAAAATGAAAAAATACCTCAAGGTGATTTCAGTTTAGAAATGTGGTTAATGGCTCATGTAAACCAGCCGGTTGGTGCATTACTTACTTTTAAAGACAAAGCTTTGCGAACTGAGCCTGACTGGTTAGTAGGGTTTTACGGTAAGGAACTCATTTATACACTTAAAACAGCTAAAAACCCTTACGGTGAAATTATTAATCATGAGATAGTTAAAGGTTGGTCTGAATATTTTCTTCATGTGGTAGCTGTGTACACACAAGGGAAAATGCAGTTATTTTTAAACGGCAATTTAATAGAAGAAAGAGCAGTAGGTGAAAGAATATTTTCAACCAAAAACTATGAATTGGAATTAGCTGCTTACTTGAATAACGAACCTTACATGGATTTAGGCAACTTGGTGAAATCACTGAGAATTTACGATCAACCTCTTCTTAAAGAGCAGATAAACAAAAGCTTTGGAAAATATAAACGATTAGTTGAAAAAGGGATTTTATATCCAGAGCTTTTCCATTTTACTGCAGGCCCATATCTTAACTACGCTACTAAAAATAGCATTAATCTGGTATGGGAAGCTGATAGACAAACTACTGCACTTATCGAATATGGCACAGAACTACCCCTTCAAAACAAATTAGAAGTAAAAGCAGAAGCCTTAATTAAAGAGGATGATGCTAGCCCAGAGCATTTTATTAATGAGACAACACTTACCGGATTAGAAACAGGAAAGAAGTATTTTTATAAAATCACATTGACGGATGTAAATAGTAAGCAGATCGACTCAGGGCTGCTGACTTTTAGTACTGCTGTAGCTGGTGATGAAGCTTTTGCTTTTGCTGTAATTGGTGATACTGAAGCTAGACCACATGTAAATGATCGTGTTGCTAAGCTAATTTGGGATGAGCGACCTAATTTTTGCCTTAACCTTGGTGACCTTACTGATGGAGGAAAAAGGCGGCAAAAATACCAGTGGAATTACGAATATTTTACCGGAATGACCCAGTTACACAGTCGCATTCCGGTATTCCCTGTTGCTGGTAACGGAGAATCAGATTTATATTGGTATAACCGCTATCATGCCTTACCTGAACCAGAAGGCTATTATAAATTTTCCTATGGAAATGCAGATTTTTTTATGCTCAATAGTAATAAAAAAGAAGAGTTTGCTCCCGGAGGTAAGCAGTATACTTGGTTAGAGGAACAATTAGAAAACTCCACAGCAAAATGGAAGTTTGTAGCACATCATCATGCCCCTTATTCTGCTGATGAAAATGATTACGGAAATTCTTGGGAAGGTGAAAGTGACTTTGGTGACTTAAAAGTGCGCGAGATCGTGCCACTATACGAGCAATATAAAGTAGATATGGTATTTTTCGGACATTTGCATACCTATCAACGAACTTTGCCTATTCGAGCAAACCAAGTAAGTCGTGAAAATGGGGTAATTTATGTACAAGGAGGAGGTGGAGGCGGTAACTTGGAAGACTTTGCACCAGCGAGGGCTTGGTTTAGCGCAAAAACATATCGTGGGCATCATTATTTCACCATTAATATTTTTGATAATGCCCTTAGTTTTAAAATGTATGATACTGAAGGTCGATTGAAAGATTTTCTGGAACTGAAAAAATAGACATCTCATTGTAAAGCTATAGTGATCTATTATTTAGCTTATCGAAAATCTTATGTTTATGCCTTGGACAAATTATCATGGACATTGTAATTATTGCGACGGAAAGTTTGCGCCTGAAGTTTATGTTGAAAAAGCATTAGAATTGAATATGCCTGCCATTGGGTTTTCCTCCCATTGCCCATTTGAAGGTGGACACACTTGGAATATGCAACGTGTTCGTTTACCCGATTATTTACGGGAAATAAATGAATTGAAAGTGCGATATGAAGGAAAAATAGAGATTTATACTGGGTTAGAGATGGATTATATTCCCGGTATAATTGGCCAAGAAAATTCATTTATACAAGAAGCAGAGCTTGACTATACGATAGAATCTATTCATTACACCGGATCTTTTCAGAGTGGTGCATTTTGTGAAATAGACGGCTCACATAACAAATTTCTGGATGGCTTACAAAATATTTTTGACGGAGATATACATGCAATGGTGCTGCGTCATTTTGAATTAATGAGGGAAATGCTACAGCAGGCTAATGTAAAAATATTAGGACACATCGATAAAATAAAAATTCAGGCAGAACAGGGGGTGCTTTTCTCAGAATTTGAAGACTGGTATAGGGAAACAGTTACAAAAACACTCGAATTATTGGCTGAACGAGGTATTATTCTAGAAGTAAATACGCGAGGTATTTATAAAAAGAAAACAGTAGAAACTTACCCTTCCAAATGGATTTTAGAGTTAGCTAGAGAAATGGGGATAGAAATTATGTTGAATGCAGATGCCCACCATCCTGATGAACTGAATGCGCTATTTGAGGCAACAGCTCTTAAATTAAAAAAAATAGGCTTCGAAACATTAAAAGTGCTAAAGGGAGGTGAATGGGTTTCGAGACCTTTTAATGTGGATGGTGTAAAGTGGGAATGAATGATATTATTATGAGTAAAGAGTATAATAGAATAATTTCTATCTAAAAAATTTTATGAATATAAACCAAGCCGTAACGCGATGGTTGGCTAAAACAAGCTTACCTTTATTTATAATATTTTCCGTTTTGGCAGCATTTTGCACTTATT
>JBCDJE010000550.1:0-3595 GCA_038748185.1 Bacteroidota bacterium | reverse complement strand
TAATAGTTTCAAGGAATTCATACCTCCATAAGCTGTTCATATTTTTAGTACACAGTCTTAAGCGGAGCTTTATAGGTAGCTCTTATGTAAAACTTCAACAATAAGGAAGATGAATATTAAAACTTTTGAACTAGAACGAATTCAATCACTTTATGAAAATACTGTACAGATCAATCTTACAGAAAGTGGCTTTCACCCCTACACATTAAATGAACTATTAAATAAAGACCAGATTAGCAATCTTAATAATACTATATTGGGTTATGGGCAAACTAATGGAGCAATCTCTTTGAGAGAGAAAATTAGTAGTTTATACCCAAATTGTAATGAAGATAATATTTTAGTTACGAATGGTTCTGCTGAAGCTAATTTTATTGCATGCCATACCTTATTATCTCCAGGAGATGAAATAATAATGATGATACCCAATTATATGCAAATATGGGGAATTGCAGAAGAAATGGGCTGCATTGTCAAGCCGTTTTCTTTAAAAGAAGAAAAGCAGTGGGCTCCTGACCTAGATAATTTAGCAAATACTATTTCAGCCAAAACCAAAATGATTGTGATTTGCAATCCAAATAATCCTACCGGGTATGTACTTAGCCAGCCTGAAATGGAGAGAATTATAAAAATAGCTGATCAACACAACTGCTGGATTTATTGTGATGAAATATACAAAGGTGCAGATCTTGATGGGATTGAAAAGCCAAGCTTTTTTGGAATGTACGACAAGGTAGTTGTAAATGGAGGGCTATCAAAAGCATATGCCTTGCCTGGATTGCGACTAGGTTGGCTTACCGGTCCGAAAACCATAATAGATAATGCTTGGGCATATAGCGACTATACGTCTATTACTGCTGGTATTTTAAGCCACAAAGTAGGCGAGATAGTACTAAAAGCAGAAATACGAAAAAAAATCTTGGCAAGAAACATTTCGATGTTGAATGAAAATTTACAGGCAATTACCGAATGGATAAAGCCTTACAACAACAATTTATCTTTTACACCACCAAAAGCAGGCGGCATGCTTATGATGAAATATGCTTACCCTATAAATTCTACGAAACTTTCAGACTGGCTTAGGATAGAAAAGAGTATTTTTATTTTACCGGGCGATGTTTACGGAATGGACGGCTATTTTAGAATAGGTATTGGTGCTGAAAAAAATATCTTAATGAAAGGACTAGCAATAATGGCTAATGCTTTTACTGAAAACTTCAAAACATTATAAAACAATATTTTATTACCTTCCTAAGTGATAATCCAATTTATGAGAAACAAAAAAAATATACGACGAAAGTTTCTGAAAGCTGGCTTGGCAACTTCTATCGCTGCTACTATACCTTTTGAAAGTGTTTTAAGTAAACCAAAAGATAAGCTAAAAGTATTAGTAGCTGGCGGGCATCCTGATGACCCTGAAACTGGATGCGGTGGAACCATTGCAAGATATACTGCCGAAGGACATGAAGTAGTGATTTTATACCTCACTAAAGGCGAAGCAGGCATTGCCAATAAATCTCATAACGAGGCTGCTACTATACGTTATAAAGAAGCATTACAAGCCTGTGAAATTTTGGGAGCAAAATCCAAATTTTTTGGTCAGATTGATGGTAATACTGGCATTACTACTGAGGATTATAAGAAAATGGAAGCTACACTGAAAGAGATAAATCCCGATATTATCTTTACCCATTGGCCCATAGATCGACACAGAGATCATAGAATATGTTCAATGCTAATATATGACGCTTGGGTATATACAGGTGAAAAGCAGCCCTTGTATTATTACGAAGTAATGTCAGGTGTACAATCAATGAACTTTAACCCGACAGATTATGTAGATATCAGCCCGGTAATAGCCAAAAAATGGAAGTCTTGTTTTATACATAAAAGCCAGAAGATAGAAGAGGCTTATAAAGATGATCATGCTAAAATGGAAATTTTTAGAGGATTAGAATACCAATGTGACTATGCAGAAGCTTTTGTACACGTAAGACAAAGCCCTAAAGGGTATTTACCTAGCTAAGCATCTCCCTAATATTTTATACAAGTACTTTTTACTGTATGATAATCTATAATTTAAATAAAAAACGGTATCCTACTCAATAAACCTTTTTATTTTTTCGAATGAAATATCAAATTTATATCAGAGAGAATAATAAGTTGGCATTCATTTTTATATAAGATAGAATTAATAAAGAAATATTATCGTTTACTTTTGTAAAAAGTGATTTTTTAAAGTTTTAGGTTTGTTCAGGAAAGTTTTTCTATTTTTTTTCATCTCCTTGCTATTAATATTGGATGCTTGCCAGCAATACCATGACACCACAGCAAGATTTAATGCTTACTTCTTAGCAAAAGAAAAAATACTTGAAGTAGAACAAGCATTATTTGGTAATCCGCTAAACGATTATAACGATATTTTACAAGTACTTGCCCCAATTGATACAACAGCGGCATCCTCCCAAGCTTCCAGCTTTGAGTATATTATTGAAAAAGCTTCTTTACCTATACAATGGCATGAGTCAAGCAAATGGGTTGACGACTGTTATATCTTGATAGGTAAGGCAAGATTATACCAAGGAGACTTCATGAATGCGGTACTTACCTATAAATTTGTAAATACTAACTCAGAAGATGATAATGCTAGGCATCAAGCATTAATTCTATTGCTACGCACTTTTATGGCATCAAAGCAATATGAAAATATGTTTGCAGTTTTGGATTTTATTCGCAAAGAAAAAACACCTTTTAACGAAGAAAATACCCGAGAATATCACCTTACTATGAGTCATTATTACAGGCTTGTAGAAAATTACGATATGCTAAGCTTGCATTTATCAGAAGCATTACCACTAATTACTAAAAGAAAACAAAAGGCACGTCTCCATTTTTTAATGGCACAATTGTATGAGATGCAAGAAAAGGAAGCTTTAGCCTATGAAAACTATGCACTAGCCTTTAAATACAGCCCAAGTTATGAATTGGCCTTCCATGCAGACTTAAAAAAATCGAGTGTCGCAGAAATTGAAACTGATGAAGATGTAGAGGAAGCTTCTCGCTACTTTAAAAAGTTATTAAGCGATGAAAAAAACTGGGAATTTAGAGATAAAATTTATTACGAAATGGCGAAATACTATTTGCGCAAAGATGATTTCCCAAAAGCAATTAACTATCTCAATGAATCTGTACAAGTAAGCACAAATAATACTGTTCAAAAAGCATATTCCTATCTTAGGATGGGTCAAATTTATTATTTTGACCTCAAAGAATTTGAAAAAGCTGCGCTATACTATGATAGTACAGTACAAATAATGCCTTCTACTGTTAAAAATTATGATGCTACAAAAGCGTTGGCAGAAACCCTAAAAGAATTCACCAAATACCTAACTCAAGTTCGCGCACAAGATAGATTACTAGACCTTGCGAAAATGCCAGAGAAAGAAGTGGATGAATTCCTAAAAGCAGAAATAGAAAGCGAGAAAGAAACTATTTTGAAAGACCAAGAAAATAGAAAATTAAAGCAAAAGAGAAAAGCATAGGCACAACATACTCCTTGTCAAGCTGTTGGAACAAGATAGATTTTCCGTCCGTC
>JBCDJE010000549.1:0-3595 GCA_038748185.1 Bacteroidota bacterium | reverse complement strand
GTATTTGCCAAACCAAAATGGGGCTAAACGAACTTCATGCTGGGGGGCATTCATCGGCCTCGGCGCTGACGACGTTATTTCGGAACTGCCTGGCGAGCTTTTATTTGATTTTATCACAACAATGAAATATAAAAAATCGTATTTTTAAAAAGTTTCAAAAGTGATAGGTAAATCTACAAGATGCATAAAATCTTCTCCTGATTCTTGCATATCTTCGTCATCGGATTCATAAAACCACGTAACCTCTACATTTTTCTCAACATGAATTGTTTCAAGTCTTCTCAATATCTCTACTATGCATTTTGAAGAGCTTGTATTAAAATATTCAAGTCTAAATTCAATTGTAGTAGTATCTTGTGCTGCATTTTGGTATTGGTCTAACCAATGAAAGATTGGGTGATAAAAACTCATAGCATCTTCAGGAATTGATCTCCCTTCAATAATTAAGCGTCCTTTGCGCGCATTAAAATTGATACAAGGAGTTTTCGCAGATTTTTCTAAAAATAAATTTTCCATTTTTCTACAATTTTTTCTGAAAATATAGATGCCTCTATTTATCTTAAGATATTTAACGAAGTAAAGATAAACCTAGCATAAATTAGTAATCATTCTGAAATACAATGAACTAGGTAATAATTTGTAACACAAACAATCAGTTGCACTATAATATGTTAAGCACATTTTCAGATTATAAAGTATTAAAAGAATTAATTGCTATCGATTCCCCTTCTGGCTTTACTGAAAAAGCCCTTAAATTCATTGAAGGATTATTAAAGTCATTTGGTTATTTACCTGAATACACAAATAAAGGCGCACTAAAAGTAGCTTTGGGTAAAAAACCTACTTTAACCATTGCAGCACATGTAGATACACTTGGCGCAATGGTATCAGGCATTGAGCAAAATGGCAAGCTTCGGTTTTCTACAATTGGTGGTTTACAACTCAACAGTGCTGAGGGAGAGTATGTACGCATCTATACGATAGATAACCGCGTATTTACAGGAACAATACTTATGGACAATCCCGCTGCTCATGTAAATAAGTCTCTGGCTGAAAATCCTCGAACCTTGCAAAATATGCATATAAGAATTGATGAAAATGTAAGTAGTAAACATGAAGCACAAGTATTAGGCATTAGTGTAGGGGATTTTGTTTGCCTTAATCCCGATTACGAAGAATTAAAAAGTGGATATATAAAATCGAGGTTCCTCGATAACAAAGTTGGATGTTATGTATTATTAGAACTAGCAAAAACATATAGTCTTTCAAAAAAAGATTTACCAGTAGAATTATTTTTTTCTAATTATGAAGAAGTAGGTCATGGAGCAGCAACAGGTTTTAGCAGTGATATAGAGGAAATGCTCGTGATTGATATGGGTGTTGTTGGAAATGGTTGTACAGGTAAAGAAACAACTTGTTCTATATGTGCCAAAGATAGTAGCGGACCTTACGATTACAAGATGCGCAAAACGTTAACAAGTTTAGCTAAGAAAAATCAGCTTGATTGTATTACAGACGTCTTCCCTTATTACAGTTCTGATGGTACTGCAGCATTAAGAGCAGGTAATAATTTTAGGGTAGGACTCATAGGACCTGGAGTAGCAGCGTCACATGGGAATGAAAGAACACATAAAAAGGGAATATCAGCAACCGTTGCCCTTACCAAAGCTTATATTGAATACTTTACTGAAAGCCAACAGTAATTTCTTTGATATTACTTTAATCTGATTTTAGAAAAGTACTATACTTTATTAGAAGCTCAAAATTGCGATTTTTATGAATTACATCATTATGATCCATAGGTGAGTATACACTTCTCACTTGATATTTTCCATTTAAAAAATCCTTTAAATCTTTTTCCTTAATATGTACAGCTGGTACATTCCATGCGTCAAGTGCTAATGCGAAGTTTTTTGAATTTTCAAAGGTACCTCCATCATCAGTATAGATATTGGTTAGTCTTCCTTTTTGTTTTGCAATCCACCAAGTAAATTTTTCTTGTTGAGAGTACAATCCATCAAAGAGTAATACTTCTTTAATATTAGCTGTTAAACCACCTTGCATTAAAATATATGCCATAACCCTGTATGCTCCACTGTGCCCAGAGAGTATAATATTTCCCAGTTGCATGGAGTTAATAATATCTTCGTTTCTTAAAAACGATAATAATTCCGAAGTTAATTTTTGAAATTGTTCTTTATTTTCCAGCTTTCCGCCATAGGAGTCAGGTGCATTTTTAGGTCCTTGCGGCAAAATAAGCAAAGCATTCTTACCAGAGCGAAAGAACTGCTCAATTAAGTTGAACTGAGAAATTACACTATCAACATTATTATACCAACCATGAAAATGAAAAACTAAATCTACTTTTTCTGTAGATTTGAAGTATTTAGGAATATAAATTAAAACAGTACTATCATTGTAGTGCTTTAATGCATTGTAATGTTGATTTTTATAATCATAGCCAAGTTTTCTTAATGTAACAGGAAAAGCACTACTAGCAAATCCTTGCTTTATAAGTAAACCTTCCTCAATCATTTTTTTTTGCACTTGTGCTAAGCAATTGAAAGGCAAGTATAGCAGTACAATTTTTATTAGAAAAAATACTAAATATGCCTTCATTGTATCTTCATTTTTCATAATCGAGATAATCTACTGTTAATCCAAAAAATAATAGGCTAAAAATGAAAATAAAGTTTCTATTCGTTGCTTGTTTATTCGTTACACTACAAGTTGAAGCACAGAAAAGATTCAAACATTTATATTCTGGGTATTATGGTAATGGCTCTTCAAATGAACCTGTTGGTTTGAGGCTAGGAATAGCAGCATCAATTGCTTTAACCGATATTACAAGAGATTTATTAACTAATCCTAATATAGAGGATAGCTACCAAGCAACATATCAACCAGCGGCAGGATTGATATTACAATATGCAGTTACCCCTAAATTCATGTTGGGTTCAGGGATTAACTACAAACCTTTCGCTTATAAATACAAAACTGAAACACAAACCGAAACCACATTGGCAATCACTAAAAGAAATTATCTTGAATTGCCAGTCCTACTGAACTTCACATTTAGGGAAGGAGAATACCAGACATATCCTGTCATTTATGGAGGGGCATCCATTTCTTATTTATTGAATGCTCAAAGAGATTTTGAAGCACGATCACTAGTAAACGAAATGGAAATGATAGAAGAAAATAACCAAGATGTGGCAGCAGAATTTAATGATCTTGACTATGGGCTTATAGCAGGGGCTTCTTTTTATATCCCTTTCCAAACATATTTTCAGTTAATGGTAGACTTTAAGGCTTACATAGGCTTAGCAAACATCAATAATTTAACAAAAAATACTGTTACTGATCCTTACACAGTCAATACTGCGTTAACGCTCTCTATTGCATTAATTTGGGGAAGATAGAACGAATGCGATAAAAAAGTAGAGATATATTCAATGAAGTCATCTTGACTTTTTTTGAGAAAAAAGTAAGGGTTGTAGATATTAGTGTTGCGAAACATAAAACTACAACCCTATGTACCAAGTACTCAGCAAAGATATGATAGAATTTGAAATAGTTCCCTATTTACCTAAGC
>JBCDJE010000548.1:0-3599 GCA_038748185.1 Bacteroidota bacterium | reverse complement strand
GATTGTTATATTGTGGCACAGTTTTATAAACTGTGCTACTTTTTTTTATCAAGCTATTTAAAGTATTTTGTATAATAGTCGTTTTCACTATCTTTGCAGTCCGAAAAAAAGAAAAAACATATTAAAAGATATATATTATGAAAAAAGGAATTCATCCGGAATACAGACAGGTTATTTTCCAAGACCTGAGTAGCGATTTTAAATTTTTAACCCGCTCTACAATAGAAACTTCTGAAAGTATTGAATGGGAAGATGGCAACACTTATCCACTTGTAAAAGTCGAAATTAGCTCAGCTTCTCATCCTTTCTACACAGGGAAAAATACCTTTGTAAGCCGTGCTGGCAGGGTTGAGAAGTTCAATCAACGCTACAAAAAGAAATAAAGATTTTATTTACAATTAAAGCCACTAAAAGTGGCTTTTTTATTGAATTAACCCAAAGTTTTGAGCAACTGTTATCAATTCAACTACATTCTTAACTTCCAGCTTTTTCATAATGTTAAACCGATGTACCTGAACAGTTCTAATACTACTTTCAAGCTTTTTACTAATATCCCTACTACTTAGTCCCTTTGCAATTAGTTGCAAAATTTCCTTTTCTTTCTTTGTAAGCTCAAATAATCCTCTCTTACCAAGCTTACTCTCATTTAAAGATTTCACATTGTTAAGTGCTAGGTTTTCAGCAACTGAAATAGAAAAATATTTTTCTCCATTACTCACCTTTTTAATGGCATCGATAAATTCTTGTTCATTAGCGTCTTTTAAAACATAACCTAAAGCCCCATAACCTATAGCTTGTACCACATATTCTTCCGCGTCGTGCATGGTGAGAATAAGTGCTTTTGTATTAGGAGAATATTTTTTGAGACTTTTTACGGCTTCAATACCACTCATTTTGGGCATCCTTATATCCAAAATTAAGATATCAGGATTTAGTAACTTTGCTTGTTCCAACGCATCTTCTCCATCGGAAGCCTCACCAATTACTTCTATGTCTTCTTCATTTTCTAATAGAGATTTAATACCATTACGCACTAAAAGATGGTCATCGGCAAGTATAACTTTTATTGTACTCATACATTTATCATATTTTTCAAAGGTAAGGTAATTCGCACGGAAGTACCTTCTCCTGATTTAGATGAAATACTTAATTTGCCACCAAAGAAACTTGCTCGTTCTTTCATATTCAAAATACCTGATGCAAGCCTGTATTGGTTATTTTTTTTCCAAACTTCTTTTGTTTCAAAACCGTTACCATTATCCTCAACAGAGACTTCGAATATATCAGAGTTGTGGTATATCCCTACAGAAATTAATGCTGCTTTTGCATGTTTAACTGCATTGTTTATTGCTTCTTGGCTTATTCTGTAAATGTTTACTTCTAAACTCCTGTCTAAACGTTCTGTGAAATTAGTCTTATTATTAAATAATACTTCCACCTCTGTCTGTCTACTTACTTTTGAGGCCAAGGTTTTTAATGCTGAAGCAATGCCGTAGTCTTCAAGATTACTAGGGGTTAGATTAAAAGATATGAGCCTGGTTTCTTGAATAATCTCTTTAATATGCTCTTTTACAGTGCTAAGTTTTACCTGCGCCTTTTCAGGAAATTGTAAATTAATAGATTGTAAATTAAACTTTAAAGCAGTTAACAACTGACCTAAACCATCGTGTATATCTCTTGAAATTCTTTTTCTTTCTTTTTCAAGTGCCTCAATTATACGAATTGAGTTTTCTCTTTGCTCAGCAGCCTTACGCAAATACTTTTCCCTGTTGAGTTGGTATACTTTCTGTTCAGCCCATTTTTTTTGAGTAATATCACTACAAATAATTAGTATATCTATCAATTCATCTAACTCATTGCAAACAGGAACCACACTTGCATCTATCCATAAATAGCTATCACGAAATGTCTTTAACTTCACTTCACCTCTCCATACTCCTTTATCCGTAGATAATAGTTTATTCCAATCTTCAAGATTAATAATCTTAAATAGATTATAGCTGAATTTTTCTTGTTTATTAAAGTGTAAGCTTTCTAAAAAATACTCACTTATATAGTAGATTTCTCCATCTTTAGTAGCTCTGGCAAAAAAGGTAGCTTCTTCAATTGCTTTATGAATATTTTTTAAATCTTTATTAGAAGCTTCTAAGGAATTTTGTAATTTTTTAGAAGTATTAATAGTTCTCTTAAGTAATTCTTCCGAATTCAATAATGTGCTCAATTGTTCTCGTACATACAGAGCAATTGGTCTAAAAATAAATAACATCTCAAAAAATAATATACTTATTGAGATGACAGCTAATACTGTTTGTATATTCATGGCGCGTTCTACTTTTTGCTTAGCTTGCATCTCATACAACCCAACAATTTCATTCATTTCGGTGAGAAAGAGTTCCTCAAGTTCTCTCACTTGTTCTATTGCTGGCATAAACCTTATCAAGGGCTCATTAATATCTCTTTCTAATACACTTATTACATGAAGGATATTTTCCGCAAAATCAGATTGAATAACTGTTAGCTTATCAAACCGCTGCTTAATTTTAAGCTCATTATTTTTAGGAAGGTTTAGAGAAGAATCACCATTAATAAGTGCAAAGTGTGTTTTTGTCCATGTATTTAAAGATTTTTTTAATGTTATAAGTATTGCTTTTCGCTCTTTGGCATCTTTAGTATGAGAAATCAGCAATAATTCTTTAGTGATTTTTTGGCTAAACATGCGCTGCTTACCAGCTAAATTTACCACTCTTGAATCGTAAAGCTGTCTATTAAGTTGTATTTGTAAATATCTTTCACTTACTATTATAATTAATGCAATAGCAGCTACTGCAATACTGTATAATAGTATTAACCTTTTGAAAGCTCTCTTATCAATACGCCTGTTTTTCTTTTGACTTTGACTTGATGATATGTGCATATTTCTACTTAGAAAGGAGAATTTTTATTTTATCCGTTAATGGAAGCTATAAAAATACAAAGTAGCTTAAAATAATATTAGAATAACACCAATCAATCATGCTTAAATATTCATGATTTACCAATCAGTCATGATTTTTACTGTATCTTTTTTCTGAACTTTATTATCTAATTCTTTAGTTGACATATATGCTTTCAATTCTAGAATATCGGCATGTATCGCATTCTCAAAGCGAATGCATTCATTTTCTTTCAATATTTCTTTCTGAAGGTTCGGTTTATTGAGTGGTAAAGACTTGCCAGCAACTGGTGCATACTTGCCATACCTGTTTAGTTCAAAAGGATGGAATACAAAATCTGTGAAATAGTATCGATATTTCTTAGCTTTTAAAGCAATAACTACCTTATAGGTAACTGATCCTTTTGCATGTTTTAAAAATTTTCCAGGATAGACTACATAGTCCTTCTTGCTTTTGAAGGTATTACTTTTATTATCGAATTCGAAATAGCTATTTTTCTTAGTAAGCAATTTTTCAAACTTTTTATCTTTCAATTTCAGATTTTCTTTTAAGTAGCTCTTAGCATTTACTTTGAGCTCTTCCAAATTATTGTCCGGTACTTCTACTACTTCATAATACAATATGTTCCCAGCTTCATCGAAGGGAAAAACTCGTTGTGAATCAGTT
>JBCDJE010000547.1:0-3601 GCA_038748185.1 Bacteroidota bacterium | reverse complement strand
TTTTTTATTTAGGGAGGGAGTTGAGTTTCTAGATAAATATTTAATCTATTAATCTAAAGTCCTAAAGGTTTTCTCAACTATTTCAACGCTTCGATATTAACTAATCACTAGCTATCTAAGCTGAATTCTAATAGAATTAACCTGCATTCGAAGTAAGCAAGTGCAAAAAACCGATCCACCGTAATGCTGACCTCGTCATGCTGACCGTGTCATGCTGACCACTTTTTCTATTAAAATTATCTTCAAGAGGGTATGAGCATTTCCTGATTCAGAAGATTCCTACAGCGTTTACCTTATCAAAAGCCTACCAATGACAGAATTTATAAGAAATTGATTATGTGTAGGTTAAAGTAAATGTGAAATTTTCAATCTCTGCTATTATGAAGAGACTCCCACACCCTTTTCTCTTGTGCAATACCCACCCTAAAAAGAGGTCTGAGTGACAGGTAGTAGAGGTGAGTTTTGGAGCTTACTTGTCATCTCCTCAAAGAGCGTTTTTAAAAAATGTTGGCTCTCAGAGTGATGCGGTCAGCATGACGCGGTTGACTAGATGCTGAAGTATTTTTGTCATTTTTTCAATCAGTTCGCCGAGCGAGAGCGGTTTTTTAAATGTTGACTTCTTGAATGATGTTTTGTCTTTTTTCTTCTTAATCTCATCGAACTCAGGTTACATAAGGAAAAGCTTTTGAAGATATTTTCTCAGAGGTTCAATAAAATTTATTATATTTATCATAAGCATACTACTAACAATTCGCAAGGAAAGTATTAGCTTTGCGGAAATTTCGGGCTTGTTTACCAACCAATAGAAGATAATAAAGTAAATACTGAAGTCATGAGAAGCCTGTATGCTTTACTTTTTTGTGTTTTTTTTAGCTTTACTGCCTTTAGTCAGCAAAGCTCGATAACCTATACAGATATCCTTTCTGGTAAATATCATATGTATCTTGCCAAAAACCCTGAATACATAAAACACCAAAAAAGCTACCAGTTCGCTACCAAAAATTATAACAATGCACGCGCTGACCTCGATAGCTTACGAAAAATGATAGCGAATGCTTTCATTACACCTTATGTGAAAGAGAATACTTTATATATACTTTCTTTAGCCGGGAATAACAGTACGGGCGACGTTTATGAGTACTTGAGACTCAAAGGGATGGATTTTGCTTTGGTGCTCAATGATCTTATTCGCTTGAGCGATTTATACCATTTAGATATGATGGTGGTAAAATCGAAAAAGGAAAGGGTAAGGGCAATTGCTTGGAGTAGAAATATGGTAGAAATTTCAACGTATTTCAAACATCTTTTTGAAGAGAAAAAACTCAATGAATCCTTAAATACCTATACTAGAATCCAACAATATGATAAGCAAATAGACAATGCCTTTAAGACCTTTAAAAAGAATGGCTATCGACTTTCTGGAAGCTCCTTGGAATATGAATCCATTTTTAATGTATGGCAGACTTATGAAGAAGAATTAAGGCTGGGGAAAAATAGAATCCTCTTTTTCAAAACCTTAGAGAAAAAATATGGGAAACCACTAGAAGAAACTACTAAGGACTAGTCAA
The DNA here is from genome assembly GCA_038748185.1 of Bacteroidota bacterium. Taxonomy (GTDB): domain Bacteria; phylum Bacteroidota; class Bacteroidia; order Cytophagales; family Flammeovirgaceae; genus Chondrinema. Next base: position 2,033 of record JBCDJE010000547.1, on the reverse strand, counting down.
TTTTTTTTAGTTGTTGATTTCGTATGATTGCTCCAGCTAATTCACCTGTATAGATTCCATTCTCAATTACTATTTTTCCATTTAATACCAACAAATGAATGCCTTCTGCATATTGTTCTGGTTGTTGGAAGTCAGCTTTTTCTTTAAAGTTTTCTGGTTTGAAAACAATGAGATCGGCCTTATAACCCTTTTTGATTTGTCCACGATTGGAAATGCCAAAAATTTCTGCTGTTAATGCAGATGACCTATGAATAAACTCTTCAAGAGATAAGATTTTTTCTTCCAAAACATATTTCTGAAGTTTTCTGGGAAAAGTACCGTACTTTCTCGGATGTCCAGTCGATCCATCTGATCCACTTACTACCCATTTTTTCTGCATAAAATTTTTAATATCTGTTGCTTGCATATTAAATGAAGCAAGTCGTGCATTACCGTTTTCTGCAATTTTTAGGGCAGCATCTTCCGGCGATAATTGCCAGTTAATAGCTACTTGTTGTAGGTTTAAGCCTACAATTATATGGTCTTCATATCTTGTGATAAGCAAAGAAGTGGTACCTCCACGTTTTCTGATGTTTTCTGTGATAGCTGCATAAATTTTGGAACGAGTAGGTGCATCTTGTAATCTATCGAGAAAAACATCTGGGCCACCTGCCTGAGACCAGCGTGGGAAGAGAGCAGAAATGACGTTTGTACCTGAAGCACGATAGGGATATTGGTTAGCAGTGATGTTTAAGCCTGTATTTCTGCAACTATCAATAAAACTGATAATCTGCTTACTTTTTCCCCAAACATCTGCTCCTAAGCATTTAATATGTGATATGTGTAAAGGAATTGCTGCTTTTGTTGCAATTATAACAGCTTCTTTCACTGCGGCTTCTAAACCAATATTATACGAACTTTCATCTCTTAAGTGTGTATCGTAAATGCCTTGGTATTCAGCCGCTACTTTGGCTAATGCAATCACTTCTGCTGTTTCGGCATAACTTCCGGGAGCATAATATAATCCACTGGAAAGTCCTAAAGCCCCTTCTTCCATAGCACTTTTCACAAAAGCCTTCATGGTTTCCAGCTCTTCCTCATTAGGTTTTTTGTCACGCATCCCCATGGCTAACCGCCTTACTGTACCGTGCCCAACTAGTAAGCCCGCATTTATACCTATGCCTTGTGTTTCCCATTTTTCGAAAACTTCGGCAATTTTCACAGGACCTCCACCATCGTTTCCTGTAACAACAGTGGTTACTCCTTGCATTAGAAAGTTTAGATTGGCATTTTTTCCTTTAGAAGAAAGGTCATCAAAGGCATGAGTATGAGGATCGATAAATCCAGGACTGACTGTATAGCCACTCACATCAATTACTTTTTTACAGGTATATTTTTCCTCCCAAGTATTTATAAGATCAACTATACTATCGTTGCGTACTACAACCGTTTTTTGGATGGGTGTTGTTCCACTTCCATCAAAAACGTTTCCTCCAGTAAGTATTAAATCCACATTGGTTTTAGGATTTGAGCAACTATAAATGAGGAAAATAAAGCATAAATAAGGTAAGTTTTTAATCATTTTAATGAAATTCGTAACTTCCGGAAAGCTAATCATTTTTTAAATATTTAAACTAATTTATGCCCTTACTCCCCGAAAAACCCAGTTTAAAAGATTTACAAAAGCATATTAAAGATTTGTGCAAGGAAAGAGGCTGGGATAAAAACAGCCATCTTGAAATTTTTTTGTTATTTATGGAGGAAGTAGGCGAATTAGCAAAAGCGATGCGTGCAGCAGAAAACCTCTACTATGAAGAAGGAAAAGAAACAGATTCTGACCTCGAAGAAGAATTTGCCGATGTACTCAATTATTTACTAGACCTCGCCAATTACTTTAAGGTAGATTTGGAAACCGCTTTTAGAAAGAAAGATGCTGTAAACAATAAAAGGCAATGGAAGGGAAAAGTATAGGTATTCCCTTTAAAACTTTAAATGAAAATTTAGCAAAAAACTTATATAACTAGGTCTGCTTATTACCCAACAATTTTTTTTAT
>JBCDJE010000546.1:0-3605 GCA_038748185.1 Bacteroidota bacterium | reverse complement strand
ATTTACAGGTGGTAGTGTAGTAGTAATCCTGATGTTTTATTGAATGCACACTTTATGTGGAATTTACCACTAATATACTTTAGTTTTTTGAGATAACAATAGACTGTTGTACCGAAAAAAAGGGGATTTATTCTGTTATCACGTTTATTTTAGTGTTTTTTACTATAATGATATTAGAAAATGACAATATTTTACTGCGTATTTAGCTTAAAATAATTTTATATTTCCAATCATTATATTAGCGAGCTGATTAAACTATTCTATAGTTGAATTTGTAATAAGAGTTACATTTTCTTTCATAGCAACAACTATTAATCTTCAATAAATAAATTTTTTATTCCAGATTTACTGTTTTTTAAACAAAAATATGAGTACAAGTTTTATTGTTTATGGTTAAATGTTTAGTATACCTACTTTACTATCCATATTTTTAATGTCTAATTCCCCATTTTTTATACTACATGAGAAAATTTTACTTACTGCTAATTGTAATTCTTTACTACCAAAGTTTTGTTCTTGCACAAGAACAACGTATAAATGGTAAGGTAACTGCTGTTGAAGATGGTTCCCCCCTTGTAGGTGTATCTGTAATTATTAAGGGTACTACTAAAGGTATCACTACTAATATAGATGGTGAGTTTACGCTCAATGTCAATAAAGGAGATGAGTTAATCTTCCAAATGGTAGGAATGCAAAACGAGACTGTTATTGTGGGCAATCAAACTTTTATTGAAGTTGCTTTAAAAGAAGAGTCTGAATTACTGGAAGAATTAATAGTAACTGGTTTTCAAGAAGTAGATAGGAAGCTTTTTACAGGAGCTTCTAAAAGCCTGAAAATGGAAGAAATACGACCGGTTGGTATGGTGGATGCAAGTCGTATGCTTGAAGGGCAAGTAGCAGGAGTGTCAGTAGAAAATGTTTCAGGAACATTTGGTACTATTCCAAGAATAAGAATTAGAGGAAATGCTTCTATAAATGGTAACAATCAGCCACTATTTGTTGTAGATGGAGTGATATTAGAATCTTTAACAGAGGTGAATGCTGAAGATCTCATTTCAGGAAATGCCAATACACTTATAAGTTCTTCAATAGCAAACATCAACCCCAATGATATAGAGTCATTTCAAATATTGAAAGATGCTTCTGCAACAGCTATTTATGGAGCGAGAGCAGCAAATGGCGTTATTGTGATTACAACCAAACGAGGGAAGAGTGGTAAGTTGAGAGTAAACTATTCCGGAAATTTTTCAGCGCAATTGAGACCTACTTACAACCAATTTAACGTTTTGAACTCTGCACAGGAGATGTCTGTTTACAGAGAGCTTTTCGAAAAAGGTTTAGTGGACATAAGTACTTCCGTAAGGGCAGAAAATTATGGAGCTTTAGGAAATATGTTTGCCCAAATAGCTAATCATGACCTGTCATGGGGGCCAGGTGGTACCTTAAATGAAGCGTTTTTAAATCAGTACGAAAATGCCAATACCGATTGGTTTGATGTTTTGTTTAGAGATTTTGGCTTACAACAACAACATTCTTTGAGTTTCACAACAGGAAGTGATAAGTCCAATAGTTATTATTCTCTAAGTTATCTTAACGATCAGGGGCAAACCATTGCGGATAAGGTACAAAGGTTTACAGGAACAGCCAGAAATACCTATTTTATTTCTGAAGCCTTCACATTCGGTTTTAAGCTTACAGGTAGTTATCGAGAGCAAAAAGTACCAGGTACTAGAGATCGAGAATTTGATCCAATTACCGGGCAGTTTACCAGAAACTTCGATATTAATCCATTGAGCTTTGCCCTAAATACTAGTCGTAGTATGAGGCCCTACGACGAAAATGGAAATTTAGAGTTTTTCAGAAGAAATTTTGCGCCTTTTAATATCCTACAAGAATTAGAAGAAAATTTTATCGATATCAGAGTAGTAGATGTTTCAGCACAAACCGATTTTGAAATTAGACCAGTAAAAAATGTTGTAGTTAAAAGTGTATTGCAAGCACGTTTTGCTAATACCGATAGAGATCATGTGGTAACAGAAAATGCGAATCAATCAGAAGCTTACAGGGCGAATCAAACACAATTTATACAAGATGCTAATAATCTTTTGTTTCGCGACCCTAATAATCCTGGTTTAAATCCGGTAGTAGTTCTTCCAGAAGGAGGCTTTAATTTTCGCGATCAAGACAATCTATTAAACTTCTTTAATAGGAATAGTATAGAATATTCACTTAATCTCAATGGCATCCATGATATTAATCTATTAACAGGTCAGGAAATAAGATTTACAAATAGATCAAGTACAAGTGCTACAGGTTTAGGAGTAGTTTATGAAAGTGGTGGCGTAGTAGTAACCGATCCGAATATTATAGAGTTTTTCAATTTACAAAATATAGATTATTACAGTTTAGATGAAAACAGAGATAGGTTTTTCGGATTATTTTTTAACGGAGGCTATGCTTATAAATCACGTTATGTAGCCAACTTTACAGTGAGGTATGATGGCTCCAATCAGTTAGGAGATAGCCCTCAGGCTAGGTATTTACCCACATGGAATGTAAGTGGCGCCTGGAATGTGCATAACGAACCATTTATGCAGGGATTTACATTTTTAAACAATTTGAAAATAAGAGGTACTTATGGTATCTCTGGTAATCTTCCTCCAAATGTAAGTGCAATATTAAATCTTAGCTCAGACCTCTCCGTGAGACCAACAGATAATGAACCACTATTATTAATAGAAGACCTTACCAATACAGAGCTTACCTGGGAGAAACTCAATGAACTGAATGTAGGGATGGATATTAGTATCCTTAATAGTAGGATAAATGCTTCAATTGACTTTTATAAAAGAGAAGGATTCGATTTAATTGGTATAGTTCAAACAAGTGGTATTGGGGGGCAAGGTTTAAAGTTTGGTAATTTTGCTGATATGGATATTAGGGGTTTTGATTTTGGTATTTCTACTGTAAATGTAAAAGCAAAAGATTTTACTTGGTCAACCAGTTTTAATGTTGGATACGCAAAAGATGAAATTACAAGGCTTGATTTTGGCCCTCGCTTGGTAGATGCTATTAGCCAAGATGGAGCAGCAGTTTTTGGTGGTCCACGAAGAGGTCTTTATTCTACTCGTTTTGCAGGTTTAAATAGTAGAGGCGTACCTCAATTTTTTGATGAAGCCGACGAAAGAGTTTTCAACTACGATTTACAAGATCGTTCAAATCTAAATGAGATACTCATTTTTGAAGGTCCTGTAGAACCAAGAGGTGCAGGAGGTTTAACAAACACCTTTAATTATAAGGGTTTATCATTAAGAGTATTACTTACATATAAGTTTGATTATAAAATCCGCTTAGACGATGCTTTTTTTAGTACTTACAATGACTTCTCTTCTTTGCCAGGAGAATTAGTTAACCGTTGGGCAGTACCCGGAGATGAAGCTATTACAGATATACCCGTAATATTGGATCAAGGTGTTGCCCAGGTAAACGGTGATCTTAATCAGGCTTATCAACTCTATAACAAAAGTGATGTTAGAGTCGCTGATGGAAATAATATTAGGTTGAAAACAGTTAATTTATATTATATTCTTACCAAAAATTTAGTT
>JBCDJE010000545.1:0-3608 GCA_038748185.1 Bacteroidota bacterium | reverse complement strand
TGGAACAGCTACATTTACCAGGACAAAAAATTTAAGGACGTATGTTGCTAAAAAAGTAAATAATTTTAGCACATGAAAAAAAGAGTTTACAGTAAAGAATTAAAAGAACAATCGGTTCGCTTAAGTTATCAGCGTGATAATATAAAAGAGCTTGCAGATGAATTGGGTATTGATGTTCAACGGATCTATAAATGGCGTAAAGCAGCTAAAGACGCCACAGATCCCCAAATACAACAAGCCAAACAAGAGGATGCAGAAGTCAAGCGTTTACGTAAGGCTTTAAAAGATAAAGAATTAGAGCTTGAGATTTTAAAAAAGGCCGTTCACATTTTCTCCAAGAGCGATGGGAAATTTATCAATTCATAGCCAGTTATAGTCATTTATATCCTATCGAGAAGATGTGTCAAGTATTAAAAATAAGTAGAAGTTCTTATTATCATTGGTTTAAAAACGGACCTTCCAAGCGAAAATTAGAAGAAAGTCTTTTTACCGATTTGATTGAAAAGGAGTTTAATACAAGCAAAAAGAGCTATGGCTCTACTAAAATTACAGCAACATTAAAGCAAAAAGGTTACAAAATATCTAGGCGTAGAGTTGCAAAAATTATGCGTCATAATGACTGGCGCAGTAAGTATAAAAAGAAGTTTAAAATCACTACAGATTCTGATCACAAGTATCCTGTGTGTAGAAATTTATTAAACCAAAACTTTACGGTCAGTAGGCTAAATGAAGTTTGGGTATCAGATATTACCTATATCAAAACTAAAAAAGGGTGGTTATACCTAACAACTATTATTGATTTGTATGACAGACAAGTTATAGGATGGGCATTAAGTACCAGTTTGCATAGTAGTCAAACCATTGTACCAGCTTGGAAAATGGCTATTGGTAAACGTAATGTTATCGAGCCTTTGATTTTTCATTCTGACAGGGGTATACAATACGCTTCAAAGGTATTTAGAGCTGTACTGAAATCTAATACGCTAATTACTCAATCTATGAGTAGAAAAGGAAATTGCTGGGACAATGCGGTGGCAGAGTCCTTCTTTAAATCCTTAAAAGTAGAATTGGTATACCATAATACATTTAAGACAACTGAAGAAGCAAAAACAAAAATCTTTGAATGGATAGAAATTTGGTATAACAGAAAACGATTACATGCTTCATTAAACTACAAAACACCCTATCAAGTAGAACAAGAATTTTATCAATTTATAAAACCCGCAGCATAGGTCTTAAAAAAAATGTCCGATGTTTTGTTGCAAATCCAGGTTCATAAGCTACCATGAATTTTTCCCCTGATACAATCTCATCATAGGGTTTACTTTTCCTAAAACTATACTCTATTCCATTCACTTTATACGAACAATAATAATCTCCAGATATACCGATATTATGGACTATGCCCACTACCCTATTGCTACTTGCAATTAATCGACGATATTCATTCCTGTCAAAATAACATGTTTTAAGAAAAAATAGCGTAGAGAGTATAAGGAAAAGAACTATCCAAAAAACATTGGCATCCCATCTTAAATTTAACATTTTAACTATCTTATTATTCGTTTATCTCATCTTTTTTCTTATTACCAATAAAACCTGCTGCAACATTTACAGTTTTCTCTGTGAGGACTTTATTTCCTTGGATTGTCCCTTCCGCTGCTGACAATGTCTCTCTTGCATTAATATTATTCGGCCTATTTGTGGGCGTTCGCTTAACCCGTTTCTTTAAGCCTTTTAAACTACCCTGTGAAACCTCTTCTACAACACCCCCAGCCAATTTTCCGCTGCCTCCACCAGCAGGCCCAGCCACTGCATCCACAAGAACATCGGATGTTTTTTTCTCTCCACCTACAATTCCACCCGCAGATTCTACATCAAAACCACCATCTTCATTACGCTTAACATCAGTAGTTGCTTTTAGTAATTCACTTCCTCCCGTTATGATCTTTTTATTCTTGGCTAGTGCTGTTGCTATTCTTACCATCGATTTTCCAACCTTAGCCGGTGTTGCTAGGCCTCCTGTTAATACATCAGTAGCTCCTGCTGTAAATACATCTGCTACATCAATATCAAAAGCATCCTTTCCCGAAATTACATTGACAGTAACTTGTGTTGCTACTTCAATAAGAGCACCTTTTGCAAAATCACCTAATGCTTTTAAACATAATGGACAATCTCCCTCAGGGTCGTTATATCTCACAGGATTGTTTAATGAATACTGATAAGGAGATTGAGATTCCTGCGGAGCAACTTCAGCCTTGGGATCCACTTGGTTGAACCTGCCCAACTGGTAATCATACGTCCTATACTTGGTCATGTCCCAATGCAGGTCGAAGTCTTTTTCTCTCTCGGTCTTGAACTGTTTCTCACCCGTACCCTGATTATATTGGAACATGTAATCAGGATTGCCAGTTTTGTCTAATCCTACGAGGTTAAGACCGAAGGGATATTGGTCAACTTCTCAATAAAAAAAGCCACCATTTGGTGGCTTTTAAATCATAAATCTAACTATTTCAAGCATCTGTGCTTTCCTCTTCTTCTTCAGCCTCGCCTAGCTTACCAATCTCTTGGTCGATAAACCATAGCCCTTGTCCTTCTTCACCAATAATATCAAATATCTCAAGAACTCTACGAGCGAGTTCTTCTTCTTCTCTTTGCTCAGCTACATACCATTGCAGAAATTGAAAAGAAGCATAATCTTTTACTTTAAAACTGAAATCAACAAGATCATTTATTGAATTAGTCACTTTTATTTCATGTTCTAATACTTCTTCAAATACTTGTCTCAGTGTACCAAATTCATACTTAAGACCATTAATCTCAGGAGCTAAGGCATATCCGCCCGATGCATTAATGTACCTTATCAGTTTGAGCATATGCATTCTTTCTTCTTCAGAATGACCATAGAGAAAGTTTCCTGCATTTTCAAAACCTTCTCGTTCACACCACGAAGCTGCTGCCAAATAAAATTGTGAAGAAGTGCCTTCCATTTTTACCTGAGCATTTAACTTCTCTTCTACCTCAGCAATGAGTGATGTTTTCTTGGTAATTTTTGCCTTTATCTTATTCATAGTTATGTCTGATTTTTTATGTAAATATAAGTGCTTATTTAATGTTGATGTTTCTATGATCACTAATTTGTATTTAAACAAATTCTAAATAGTGTAAAGACCTTATCTAATAAAGTTATGTTTTAATTAAGTAGTAAAGAAACTTGTAAATAATAAGTAAGGTTTAAAACTTGATAGTGTTCTCTAAAATAAATATTATGAAATACCAACCTATCAATTGTAACTTTTATGATTACTTTGAAGCAGCGATCACTTTAAGAAAGAAAGTGGCTATCACTTATTTTGATATAGATGGTAAGCAAGTAAACGCGGAGGTATTCCCAGTAGATTTAGTTAATCAGAATAAAGAAGAGTTTCTTTTATTAAAAAGTGGTGTATCAATCCGCCTAGATAGAATCATTATGTTTGACCATGTGCCTAACCCCGGAGGAGCATGTAGTTTTTAATCATATAAATGTTTCACAAAGCATCATTGTATTTCTTCCAAAACATGGTAGTCATGTCGCTCCGGAGAATTAATGGAAATCATCTCTG
>JBCDJE010000544.1:0-3616 GCA_038748185.1 Bacteroidota bacterium | reverse complement strand
CCACAAGTGGCTCTTGCTGCAGCTAAAAGATCATTCCCTACCCAAACATTAGCTTTATTAAATACTTTAGTAAGCGCAGTTTCCATAAGAACCTTACCCTCTTCTTTACAGCCAGCACCGTAGAAGAAAATCTGCGCTACGTGTTCAACTATATTCTCTTCAAAAGAAGCAACGATATTTTCCTGAATACTATCTTGTGATTGATAATAAGGGTTTAAACCAGTAGTCTTAAATTGGTTTATCTTACCAGTTTGATCAATCAACCGCCAATCTGTTTTACTTGAACCACTATCAGCAATGAGAAGCATATCAATCTTCGATAAAACAAAGGGAAGCAGCTCCGATAATTCCGGCATTGTTCCCTAAAGTAGCCAACTTAATTTTCATGGGATTGATGTAGTAAGGAGTAAGGTATTTTTTGATAGTAATATGCATACTTTTCTGTACATACTCAAAAGTTTCAGAAACACCGCCTCCAATCATGATTGTTTTTACATCGAGTAATCTTACACCAGATACAATTGCTTCACCAAGATATTTCCCAACTTCTGAAAAGATTTCTAATGCCAGCTTATCTCTTTGATGTGCTGCTTTTACCACCTTTTTGGGATCTAAAACTCCCATTTTAGAAAGCACAGACTTTCCTTTATAGCCTTCTATTGTGGTTAAAGCCATGCCTAGAATCCCCTTCTTCCCTATATTATCTTCTATTGTTTTTCCATTACTAGCCAGAATGTGACCAATTTCCATCCCATTACCATCTCCGCCTTTAAATATTTTACCATCAATTATAGCACCTCCCCCTACACCAGTTCCAAGTGTAATAAATATGAAATCGTCTGGCATTTTATCTTTCGAAAAATAATATTCTCCTAATGCAGCAGCATTGGCATCATTCTCAACATGAAAAATGATATTTGGAAATCTTTTTCTTAGTATTGTAATAAAAGGCACATTGTTCAATGAAGGAATATTAGGTAATTCTAGTGTAGTAAGTCTGTCTTTTGAAACTGTACCAGGCACACCTATACCTACTTTTTTTACATTCGGGTTATTGTCGAGTTGTTTTTCGAGAAGGGTCGAAAAATTACCAGCAAAATCGTTGTTTTCGGCTACACCTTTTGTTCGAAATTTCTCTTTGTATAAAAGTTCACCTTCAGAACTAACCAAGCCAAATTTCACATTGGTTCCGCCAATATCAACGCCTAAAAAATTTTCCATTAGAAGAGAGAAAGGATAAGTTAATAATATCAGATTGACTTTCTGATAAGTATTAATAAATTAAAATCTTTGTAATATTAACGAAAAAGAAGTTTTAGGCAAATCATCTTTTCTTTATTTAGTAGATAAACCTACCTTGAGGTAATAAATACAGGTTCATTACTAATGAGCAACTGCTCAACCTTTAGCACATTTGTTTCTGCCTTAAAACCACTTAGATACTTCTCAGAGACTTTTATGATGCCAAGAATACGCTGATTATTTTGTTTTAACTCTCCACTTAAAGAACCTGTTCCTTTTACATGAGGATCTCGACTGTATTTAAGTAGTTCTTTAGCACCAAATGCATCTAACATTTGGTGAAACTTTTCACCGTCTTTTCTATAAAGATTATAAAACTCAGGATCATCTTCGTCTAATATTCTTCCTTCATAAACAGCTAATTTTCTCATTGCCATTTCGCCAATAGCATAAATATATGCTTGTGCCAATAAAGCGTCTTCGTAGGTGACTACATCTTCATAAGTTTTTCCACCAACATATCGGGGAAATATTTGTACTCGATTATCTAAATAAGAATTTATCCAACTTAATCCTTCATTTTCAATAAAAAGATAAGAAGCATAATTTGCCAAAGAATCCAAGTATTCAACATGCTTAAGCACTTTTCTCCGCATATCACTAATATCAAATCCAACAAAAGTTTCTTTTCCAGAGACATCTTTCATTTTAAAAGGATTCATTTCAAAATGAAGGTTATGTTCAATTTCTGAAAACTTTATTTCATGTTTTTTAAGTTCTTGGGTCAATCTTTTGGTAATATATTCCTTCGTGAAATTCATTCTGGCGAGTACAATGTCTCTTGCAAGTTGCATTGTAATAGGTTTCTTTAAAGCAGGATCCGCTACATCTTGTGATAACCTGTAATTTCCGAAAAGGTCATATGTATATCTGTAAGGTTTTAATGACAACAATTCAAGACTATCTTTTACCCTCAACCAATCTCGCATTGCAGTTTCTGGTAAGGGTATGGAGGACGCTATTTTTACTTTCACCACATTCTCAGGTCCCGTTCTAAAAACGTTGACTATTTCACGGATTACTTTATCTTCTACTTTATTTCTGGTTACATAGTTTTTAAGGAAATGTACTTGAGAAATCACCCTGTAAGACTCAAAAACTGATTCATGGTCTTCTAAATCTTCAAGAAGATGCTCAAAGTCTGCCGGATTTTCATCCTTCCCTTCTTTTAATTTCACGTAGTCAATAAACACTGGAAGCTGCTCATTCTGCTCATAAAATACCTTTTGTAAAATAAAGCTAAAGATATTTGAAACTCGGACGCATCCACCAGAAAGGTTCATGCCTAGTTGATCTACCCGATTAGTACCATGAATATACAAATGTCGCTCTGCTGAATTGCTATTATTTACTATCGCAATGCTCGTATCACCTTTAAAGAAGTCATCAATAGCACTTAAAGGGAGGGCTTCATCTCCGTAATTTTGCCCTTTTAAGGCAAACTGATTACTACAGATATACGCCTTTTCTTTCTTAGTAGAGACTCTATGTAGATATTTAGCTTCACCTAACCACCGCTGATATTGTAGTTTTTTAAACATGTCCGTTATACTACCTGTAATGGTAAGATTCTCTCTATAAGTTACTCTGCCCGATGTTACTAAAAAAAAACCTAATGGTGTTCTGTCTGAATCTAAACTGTAACCTATACCACGCCATGCGGTTGAGCAATGGGCTTCTAGTATTAGTCCGTTTTTAAGATTCACCAGATATACCCTTTGACCTCCTTTACTTTTTGGCGCTGCATTCACAAAAAAACCATAACCTTTTTTGTAACCTCTTACATTCCCAACATAGTAAATTTTTTTTTTAAATTTTTCATTAATTAAGTTTAATATTTCAGGGTTTATATTTTTTGAGAGAACTTGTGCGTAAAAAAAAGCTTCTCGATTGAGTAATTGCTGTTGATGTATAGAAAGTGAATGATAACTATTAACAATTTCATCTAAAAAAGATTTACTAAACTCTTTAAGATCTTGGGGCATTTTCCCCATTTCTATCACCAAATTATTTAATGCCTTAGAATTGGAAGTAAGCTGCTCTACAGTAATTTGGTTAATTGAATCTTGTGTGTACAACTCATGGATATTTGCCTTGCTTCTATGGAGTGTAAAGCACCATACTAATGAGAGGAAAAAAAGGACAAGTAAGTAGCTGTTTGTAGAATTATTTGTTTGCATGTTAGTATAAGTCAGATTCTATATTTACATAAAATCTAAAATTATACCTCGCTAATTTTTGTGTAATAATTAGCGTTATTTAGTATTTTAATTTTGTTGTATGATGATTATCATTAAGAAGTATTATTTTTATG
>JBCDJE010000543.1:0-3626 GCA_038748185.1 Bacteroidota bacterium | reverse complement strand
GATAACTTGGTTTGGGAAGCATTTACACAGCTTCAATTCGATCAAATACTACGTATCCAACGAAGATGGTTATTAGGTACTGGACTCCGTTTTGATCTGAGAAGCTCTCCTTCAGATGAGGTACATTTGGGCATTAGCTATATGTACGAATATGAACAAGAAAAAGACACAAGTGTTTTTCATAGAGATAGCAGGCTAAGTAGTTACCTATCTGTTAAGAAAAAGTTTAGTGAGCATGTTTCTCTTTCTATGATTAGCTACTACCAACCTCGTTTCGATCTTTTCTCAGATTACAGGCTTTCATTGGGTACAGGATTAGGCTTTAAGATTGCAGAGAATTTATCTTTTGTTCTTAACATAAACCTCACTTATGATGCTAAGCCAGTGATAGATGAGGAAATTAACTCACTCACTTATAACATTAGGAATGGTATCAGCTTTAAATTTTGATAGGATTACCCAAATAAATCTTAGCGCATAAGACTTTTATACTCATGAGCCTTTCTTTTTTTGGCTTGCTTTAAAGAGGATTTGCTTTTCTTCTTTGCTTAGTTTTTCATATCCTGAATCTGAAATTTTATCAAGAATTGCATCAACAATTGCTTGCTCAGGCATTTCAGTTGAGCTTTTACTATTACTTTTAAAGTTTCCCTTTGGCACTGTAACTTTACTTTTCTTACCATAAGTAACTTTAAAGCCAGATTTAGGGGTAAACAGATTATTAAAAAAATTAACTACCGACATAACAGGTTTACTCCAGTCATCACCTTTTTGTAATTGCTTAATAAAAAGGAAACCAACTAGTGCACCTCCTAAGTGTGCGATATTGCCACCAGTATTTGTTTGTGGCAATTGAAAGAATGAAAGTAAAACAGCTACTGCTGCCAAGTATTTCAATTGCACAGGACCTATGAATAACAAATGAAAACGATATTCAGGTTTAAATGTAGCTGCTCCTACGATAATAGCGTAAACTCCTGCTGAAGCTCCTACCATTCCACCACTTTCCAAATTCAGCAGATAATAAACAGTAAGATAGGCAAATCCTCCTACAATACCACCCCAAACATATAAGCCTAAAAGCTTCTGGCTTCCTAAGTATTCCTGAATCAGTTTACCAAACCAATACATAAAAACCATATTATATAATATATGGAAGAAATCGACATGGGTGAAGAAATATGTAATTATTGTCCAAGGCTTCAGGATATAAGTAGCAAAAGTGGGCTGCAGCTTTAAGTTATTATCAATAAAAAAGTAGATTGAGCTATCCTTGGTAAGCCATGATACGAACAAAGCCATATTCATAGTCACCCAAACAATTACATTGATAATAATAAGCCTAACTAATATATTATTAGGTTTATTCCATGCATACTTAAAGTCTTCGATAAAACTGTTCATTGGAAAAAAGCTGTTATTAAAATAATATCCTTATTAAGAAATTGAACAACCAGACTGGTAGGATGGTTTCTGAGTCTTAACTTAAAAGTAAAGAAAGAATGAGAAATGCACAATCAGTCTAAAAAATTACTTGTGTTTTAAGATATTAAATTTTATGAGTATAAACGCAAATAGCATTCCGCCAATATGTGCAAAGTGCGCAATATTATCATCAGGTCTTTGCTCAATAACGGAGTATATTTCGTATGCTGCAAAAAAAGTAACTAAATAAATCGCTTTAATTGGAAAAAAAGGGAAAAATAGTAGGCGAATCTCCATTTCAGGAAATAATATCCCAAAACCTATTAAAACACCTAAGGTCGCTCCAGAAGCACCTAACATTGAACTCTGTGAAACATAAGAATTTCTTAACGATTCCATTATACCTAATACCTCTGATTGAATAGCACTATCAGAGGGATTTTCAGGATATACTTCATGTACAAGGTTATAGAATTTAAAATATCGTTGCCCCGTAAATCCATTGGCATAATCGTTAGCAAAAGCAAGAAATTTTTCAGGGCTTGGTAGTGCCCTAAAAGAGTTAATTGTCTCTTCCATTTGAACCATTTCAAGATAATTAATAAGGCCATGGAAAAGAGAAGCACCTATGCCACATACCACATAGAATAATAGAAATTTATTTGAGCCAAGAAAGTTTTCCAGCATTGGGCCAAAAAAGAATAGCACAATCATATTACCGAAGAGATGCCAAAAATCAGCATGTACAAACATGTAGGTAAATACCTGAAAGGGCTGGAAATTATCTGAAAATAAATATTTAAGTGAAAGAAAATTATTTAGTGGAATACCTAGAAATGACTGAACAAGAAAAATTCCTATATTCAATATTAGCAGCATTCTTACTGTAGGCGTGATGGGTGCAAACATTGAGATTTCTTACTGTATAAATTAGTATAATTTTTAAAAAATAATATCAGTTCATTTATCAATAAACCATTGAATTTATCAATACAAATTGATGCATCGCAAACATAGTTAAATTTAATGAAATGCATCCTCTATATGAAGTACCTGTTGGCAGTTCTTGTTTTTTATAATTGAAATAATATCAAAACGGATAAAATAATGTGCAAGGGCAGTAGTTTCAAGAAAATAGGTTGCAGCCTCCATTATCCTTAACTCTTGTGCCGGACTTACAAATTCTTCTGGATAACCAAATGTGGTTTTACTTCTGGTTTTAACTTCAAAAAATACAATCGTATCTCCATAACAGGCGATAATATCTATCTCCATTTTTTTATAGCGGTAGTTTCTTTCTATAATCTGATAATTCTTCTTTTTTAAAAAACTTGTGGCAATATCTTCTCCTTTCCTACCTTTTTCAATATGATTCATAGTACGCTACTAAAATTCAACATAAAACGAAAACCGAGGAATTTCAGTAAGTTTTTTAGGATAAAACTTTTAAGGCGTTTGAAAAAAAGTGATGTTAAAAAGGATAGTTAAAAAACCAAAGATTTATACATGCGGCAAATATTCATCCCATCTCGTTTTTCAATCATGATCTTATCCATAATTTTTTTTACTAAGATGAGTCCTATACCGCCTGTCTTTTTGTCTTTAATCAGGTTCTCTAGAGATGGAACATTATAATCGGTAATGTTAAAAATTTCTCCTTGATCTATTATGGCAAATTCTAATAAGTTGTCAATTTCTGTGATACGAATGGTTATTTGGTATTTTTCATCGCATTGATGTGAATGAATAATAATATTAGCGCAAACCTCATCAATAGCAACTACAATAAGATTCCTTTCAACATCAGGTATATTGTAATTACTTAAAACATTCTCAGCAAATTCTCTTACATCTTTTAGGCTAGATTTGCTGCAATTAATCTTTATTGAGTGCACCATCAAGCATTTTTTTGGCTTCTTCTTTCCCATTTACTATGGGCAAGATTTTATCTAACCCAAGGATTTTGAATACGTTAAAGACTTTTTCATTCATACCATGTAGTACGAGAAATATTTTCTTTTGTTCGTAATCTTCAATCCTAGATGTAAAAACACCGATACCTGGAGAAGAAATATAATGAAGTTGCTCACAGTCAAAAAGTAAAAGTTTATGATTTAGATTAACTGCTTCTTGAATGGCATCATCTAATTGCAAAGCTGAACTGGCATCCAGCTCACCATTAATTTTTATTGTATGTTATT
>JBCDJE010000542.1:0-3631 GCA_038748185.1 Bacteroidota bacterium | reverse complement strand
GCATATTCTATATCGTAATCATTTTCTATATCTTGTAAAAGTGTTAAGTTCCCAATTACATGTGTTAAGGGCGTAACAATACTCTCAACTAGTGGCCTGTACTCATGGGGTTTTATTCTATTGCCCCGCTTAGAATCCCTTATCGAAAGTAAAATCACTCCAGAAGTATTTTCGTTAATCCAGTCTTTAAAAACATGTATAAATTGAAGCGCATCATTTACACCAAAATTATCTGAAAGCCCAGCATCAACAACCTCCATTGGTGGATCACTAGGAAGTAAAACATTCGGCGTTACATAAGGAAAAGTAGCGTTCATTCTTAAAGCTGTTAAAAAGCGAATGCTATCTGCTTCCTGGTTTTCAAAAAAGCGCCTAAACTCAATCCCTCGTATTTGTTTACGCCCAGAAGATGTACTTAAGCCTCTACATAAATAAGAAACTCCTTGTGAAGAAATGAACAACCGCCTGCTATCATTCACTATAGTAGGCGCAATAACAATTAATGGAATCTCAGCTTTTTTCTCAGGTTGGCTATAATAAGCCAATGAATGAGTTAATGCGTTATCTGTATCATTCAACAGTTTCTGTTCAAGCGCAAAACCTCTGTCTTTAAAATAGGTATGTTCACCCAACTTAAATTTTTGAAACCTAAAAAATAAATCTCCCGTGATTAAGGAGAAAATCATAGGGTTGAGTTTATCTTTACTTAAATTTTCGAAGTATTTCCTATCATCAAGCGAAATTAGGTGCCCTTGTTTTTTTCTATAAAAAAGTTCTCTGTAATACGCTCCGCCAATTAAACCGCCTGAAGAACCTGTCATTAAAACAGTTTTATCCAAGAGAGTTCCATTTAAATTACTATCTATTGCCTGTAAAGCACGCATTGTCCAAGCTGCTGCTCGTTGTCCTCCACCACTCATGCTTACAATAATCATCTTAGGCTTATCTGCTTCTACCTGTTGTTTTTGCTTCCAATTATTTAATATGGCTTGAGTAGCTTTCAAATCTTTCCAAATGTTATTAGCATTAGGCAACATGCTAATTCTATGTTGGTTATAAACAGCCTTTGTTTCGTAAGACATCCCAAAAGCTTGGTGATAGGATTTATGAGGCAAATATGAAGTTAATACCGAAATAATAATTACTGTAAACAAAAATATGCTCAATGCCCAATCTTTTAACCAGTAATATACACCTCCGGTAAATAATAATAAAATTGAAAAAAGAAATAGGGTACTAGCTGCTGCAGGGATTTGCATAAGCGGAATTTCGCGGAATAATCCTAGAAATAAAATTAGTAGTAACGCCACTAGTTGGAAAATAATAGTATTAAACTGATTTTGGTCAAATACTTTCATGATGTACTCTTTTTCAGCAGGTACATCATTACTCACCGAAATAAAATAAAAAGGGAAACGGTAAAAAGAAGTTATTACCACTTTTTCCTTTTTGATTTTGTTGAGCTTTTCCATGAGATTAGCCCGCTGTAATGGATTTTTTCTTACCTTTTTATCAACATTTTCTGCCAGATGTTTAAATAAGTTTAGGTTGGTAGCCTGAAAATAAAGTACAGATAGTAATATGATACCTATAAGCCCACCTAAAAACCCAGCAATAAGCATAAACAATTCTCCAACACTGTGAGACTCAATTTTCGATTGAAAAAGCACCCATTTTAAAATATAGTAAATTGTAAAGGTGAGTGGAATTAAGCTATTATTTTCGCAAAATTTTATAAAAGGGTTTTGCTGAGAGGCTAAAAATTTATATCGGTAAGCAAATAGAATATAACATGTTATATGGTAAGCTATAATGAACCAACCCCATGCCATACCTATTACAAAGAAACTAAGAAAATTGACTTTATCTAAATACTCCGGATCTAAGAATAAAAAATTAATGCCTAAACTGCTACCTACACTTCCACTCACAAACCCCCACAATATAAACCAATAACCCAATAGAAAAAGGTTTTTTTTAAGTTGGTATAACAGCAAATGAACAGGAAAAAAAAATATTATTTTATAAAAAAATGATTTTAGCACAGATAAAAAAATGATTAGCAAATATGAGATGATAACGAAAGAATAGATTTTTAAATATGCATGCTCAACAACAGCTTTTTTTAAGTTCTAGGCAATAAAAAAGCCGTTCTAAAAGAACGGCTTTCTAATTTTTAAAATGTTACTATTTTAAGATCGACCTAGCTATCACAAGTTTTTGTATTTCGCTAGTACCTTCGCCAATAGTACACAATTTGCTATCTCTATAATACTTTTCCACAGGATAGTCTTTGGTAAAGCCATATCCACCAAATATTTGAACTGCTTCATTGGCAACTTTAACAGCTACTTCAGAAGCATATAATTTCGCCATTGCTGACTTTCTATTTACATCAAGTCCTTTATTTTTTAATTCAGCAGCTTGGTAAGTAAGTAATTTCGCTGCTTCTACTTCGGTTGCCATCTCGGCGAGCTTAAATGAAATGCCTTGAAAAGACGCAATAGGTTTATTAAACTGATGCCTTTCTTTGGAATACTCTATTGCATGATTGAGTGCACCTTTGGCAATTCCTAAACTTAATGCAGCAATTGAAATCCGACCACCATCTAATATTTTCATAGATTGTACGAATCCTTCCCCTACCTTCCCTAAGATATGGGCTTCATGAATTAAACAATTATCAAAAATTAATTCTGTAGTTTCAGATGACCGCATACCCAATTTATCTTCTTTCCTACCAGAATAAAAGCCTTCTGTTCCTTTCTCAATCACGAAAGCTGTCATTCCATGAGAATCCCCTTTCTCGCCAGTTCTAACAATTACCACTGCTACATTTCCGCTTTTTCCATGTGTGATAAAGTTTTTTGCTCCATTAATGATCCAATGGTCTCCATCTTGCTTTGCAATAGTACGCATATTAGCAGCATCTGAACCCGTATTCGGCTCTGTAAGTCCCCAAGCACCTATCCATTCTGCACTCGCTAGTTTGGGAAGCCATTTCTTTTTTTGTTCTTCATTACCAAATTGCAAAATATGATTCGTACATAAAGAATTATGGGCTGCAAGAGAGAGGGCAATACCTGGATCAAACTTAGCTAATTCGGAAATTACTGTCACATATTCAGTATATCCGAATCCGGATCCGCCATACACTTCAGGCACCAAAATACCCATAAGACCTAACTCTCCTAGTTCTTTAAATATTGCTAGTGGAAAAACCTGTTCATCATCCCATTCTTTTCTAAAGGGTTCAATTTTTCTTTCAGAAAACTCCCGCACCATCTGTGCTACCATTTCATTAGTTTCCGTCGTGATCGTTTCGGTGTTCATTGGCTATTTAATTATGTTAAGGTTTAGTGCACTTGTTAACGAGTATAACTTATCAACCAAGTTTTTGTCTATTATGATTCCTATATTAGAAACAAGTAAAAATACAATTATTTATATTATGAAACTTGTATTAATTATCCGTTTAAGTACTGCTTTATCTAACGAAATAATTAATTCTTTATTAAACTTTATAGGTGCGCGATTTCCAGCTAATATTTTGAGAAGTAAAATAAAAAAATATCAATACCCCTGTTAACAGGGAGCTGTACAACTCATAATAGCAAATATATTTTAGAAG
>JBCDJE010000541.1:0-3641 GCA_038748185.1 Bacteroidota bacterium | reverse complement strand
CCTGACAAGGTTAGCGAAAAAGATTTCTTTTCCTTATCCTATTTTTCTAATTAACTTCATAAATCCTAAAGGCTTCCCTGTTTTAGCACAGGATTTGTCTCTCTCTTTGAAAATCTTTGAACCCCAGCAAAAGTATTTTAAGTCTTAACCATTTAATAGAATAGGTAAGACATTAGCACATGATGCACTTCCCCTTGGATAACGGGCTAGAACTAAAAGATAAATGAAATACAACTGAAGGGGCTAAATGATTTATGAACTACATCAAGGTATAATAACCTTTTTAATCTTCGAGCCTAAGTATAAATATATAAGGTGTTTAAATCATTCCGATTCAAGATTCCACTTATTTATTTCTCCTGATAAACCTGAAAGAACAGTTATCTAAATTATAAGAACAAATGCCATTTAGCCACTAATTTTATTAAATTAACCGATAAGAAAAATTAGTAGGACTTCTTGTTGGCCGCCTGATTTTTGGAGTTATCACATATCTAAAACTAGAACCTTCAAGGTTTACTTTTTATGGATGTAATCAATGATTTTGTTTCTGCCGCTTTACCTTATACAGAGTGGCCGATGTTTCTATTGCTAATTTGTGGCGGTTTATTTTTAGTTCTTTACTCTAAATTTTTACCATATCGTTATTTTGGTCATGCCATAGCTATTACAGCCGGTAAATATGATAATAAAGGTGCCAAGGGCGATGTTAGTTCCTTTCAAGCACTTTCTGCTACCGTCGCGGCCACGGTTGGTCTTGGTAATATTTCTGGAGTCGCAATAGCCATTCACAACGGTGGTCCCGGAGTAATTTTTTGGATTTGGATAACCGCTTTACTAGGTATGTGTATCAAGTTTTATTCTTGTAGTCTTTCAATAATGTTTCGTGGCACCGATAAAGAAGAGAATATTCAAGGAGGACCTATGTACTATATTGCCAAAGGGTTAGGGCCAAAAGCAAAACCTTTGGCTGTCTTCTTTGCTATTTGTGGGCTTTTTGGCTTTTTGGGAATATTCAGTGCCAACCAGTTTACTGAAACTTTCATGAGTGTTGTACGACCTTCAAATACTCTTATGGAAATGACAGATGCGAATTGGAAATTAAGTATTGGAATTCTTTTAGCCATAATAACGTCTTTTGTAATATTCGGGGGATTGACCAAAATTGTTAAGGTTGCCTCCACTATGGTGCCATTTATGGTTGCTATTTATTTAATAGCAGTGGGATTGGTTATGGCAATGAATACCTCTGAAATTTTACCAGCGCTAAAACTAATTATTACTGAAGCGTGGAATTTCAAAACAATGGTTACGGGCGGCTTTTGGGGTTTGGTCATTATCGGTGTTAGGAGAGCTATGTTCTCGAATGAAGCTGGATTAGGAAGTGCACCCATGTACCATGGTCAATCAAAAACGGACAACCCCATAAAAGAAGGTTTAGTTGCCATGCTAGGCCCCTTTATCGATACAATTTTGGTTTGTACACTTACAGCAATAGTCGTTATTTTAAGTGGTGCTTATTTAGAGGACGTGAACGGTATCGTTATGACTTTGTTAGCTTTTGAGACGTCCCTATTTGGATATGGCGATGACCTTTTAATGATTATTGTGACTACTTTTGCTTTATCTACACTTTTTACATATTCATATTACGGGGTAAAATGTCTTTCATATTTGACAAACACCAAAATTGGAAATTTATATAATTGGTATTTTGTAATTACCATTGTTTTTGCGTCCGTTGTCTCTTTAGAAGTTGTCAATAAAATAATTGATTTGGCGTATGCACTCATGGTTATTCCCAATATGATTGCTGTATTGTTATTAGCACCAAAAGTAAATACCGCTGCCAAAGAATATTTCGAAAATCTAAAAATTGCTAAAAAAAATCAGGTGTAGCCTATGTGCCTTTAATAACATAAAAAATCTTGCCATTTGAAAATCCCATACACTGTGCTACATATGGCGGCTTTAAATAATTGTGTCTCAAATCAAGGGATGTTCTGCTATTCATGTAATAAAAAATGTTCTGAAAACAGGTTTCAAAGTGCTAAGCAACACTTAAAGTTTACAAATTAAGGTAAAAACTTCAAGTACGGTTATATATATAAGGCCTACAATAACAGAATCCACAAGAGTATTTAGAAGAATTTTCAAAGGGGTATGACCCTTTTTAAGCACAATTTTGCTTAATTCAACAGATGTACGAAAACAGGTAAGTAATATGAGCCTTTGATTCTAGTTGTCATCGGCCTATTTTTTGGAGTTATTTTCTTGTCAATGGATTTGCCGAAGTTTAATTTGAGTGGTCTTTTTGGGTAGATTTGTTTTACGAGGTTACCAAAGCATTAACTTCATCCAAAATTTCATTATCAAAATCCTTCAAATAAGTTTCTGTAGTTTTAATAGAACTATGACCAAAAGCCTCACTAATAAGTTCCGTTGAGATTCCCATGTATTTAGCTATTGTAGCCCATGAATGCCTTATGGAATAGGTGGTGAAACTACCTTCAATCCCAACATCATTGGCAATTATCTTTAGTCTCTCGTTCATTCTCCTTCTTTGGGATTTGTATTTTTGAAAGTGTTTTGTGCTACCGTCATAGTTTGTTGGAAACAAGTAATCATTAGGTTTTTTGTTTTTTAGGTAATATTCTAGGATGGACCACAAGTCGTCTGTTATTTTAATTGAAAAAGGTCTTCCGGTTTTACTCCTACCGTAACTTAGTCGGTCACCCATAATGTCTCTTACTTTTATTTTTACCATATCCACAAAGTTCATCCCCCTGCAATAGAACATAATAAGAGTATAGTTTTTGGCGTGCCACATGGTAGATTCAAAGGGGTAGTCGAGTTCTTTAATGCCCATAATCTTATCTTTTACAATTGCTCTTTTTCGAGTTCGAATGGTTTTAGGCATTTTATAGAGTTTAAAGGCGTTTTTAATAGGAGAAAATTGATCTTCTTCAATGGCAGAGTTATAAATAGCTCTTATTCCTCGTAACTGAATAGATACTGTGTTGGATGAATTGCCCTTTTTTAAATGATAAGCTTCAAAATTCTTTAAAAAGGTTAGGTTAATATTATAAAGTCTGAGATCATTGCCACTATTGTATTTTATTAGTGAGTTGATACAGGACTCATACCAGGATGCAGTCCCTGGTCTATTAGCAGCAAGTTTCCTTTCAATTATGACCTGCCCCCATTCTTTTAGAGTAATCTGATTTTCAGCCTTTCTTTTTATTTCGGATTTTAGGTTGTAATCCCAGCTCTCCTTGATAAGCTGTACTAATTGACTAACATCGATTTTGCTTATGCTTTGACCAAGTTCTCGAACATTTTTTTTGCTATATATAGTTTATCTTCTAATTCAGAGTTGATTTCATTAAGCCGGATCTTCTTATTTATAGAGGCCGATTTTCTAAGAATCTGATTTCCTTCATTCCAACCTTGAACAGTTGTATAATACCCTGTTTTAATAAAGCGAGCTTTTTGGTGAAAAACTCTTAGTGATATCGGGTAGGTTCGATTTAATCTTTTGGAGCTTTCCCTGGTGTCTAAGGTCATCTTTAATTGTGCCATCTTATTATTTTTCTACAAATAAGTTACGGCAAAAACTGCACACTTTCTGCACACTTTTT
>JBCDJE010000540.1:0-3648 GCA_038748185.1 Bacteroidota bacterium | reverse complement strand
TTTTTAAGTAAAATTTTTAAACGCTTTCTTAACATCAGTTTTAGAAAGCTTTTTTTATACATATTTAATCGAAATTATCTACATGGATTTTTCTATAAGTAAATCAGCTCAAAAAGATATTAAAGAGCTAGGTCAAAAAATTAAAGAATTCGAAGACGGTAAAATACCCGAAGATAAATTCAAACTATTTAGGCTAACAAGAGGGGTCTATGGACAAAGACAGCCTGGTGTTCAGATGATAAGGATCAAAATACCTTATGGCAAACTAACTACTACTCAATTAGAAAGAATTGCGTATGTCTCAGATAAATATACCAACAGCAATTTACATCTTACCACGAGACAAGATATTCAGCTACATTATGTAAAAGTAAATGACTCCCCTGCCCTATGGAAAGACCTTGAAAAGGATAATATTACATTAAGAGAAGCCTGTGGAAATACTGTAAGAAATATTACAGGTTCAGCTACAGCAGGTATAGACCCCAATGAACCTTTTGATGTTTCTCCTTATGCTCAAAAAATGTTTGAGTTCTTTTTGAGAAATCCTATTTGCCAAGATATGGGCAGAAAATTTAAAATAGCTTTTTCTTCCAGTGAAACTGATTCTGCATTTACCTACTTTCATGACCTTGGTCTCATTCCCAGAATAAAATCAGAGAATGGAATAGAAATAAAAGGTTTCAAGGTAGTAATAGCTGGTGGACTTGGAGCACTTTCTATGGTAGCCCATACTGTTCACGAATTTCTGCCTGAAGAAGAGTTACTCCCTTTTTCTGAAGCACTTATTAGGATATTTGATAGGTATGGAGAAAGGGCGAGTAGAAATAAAGCACGGATGAAATTTCTAGCTAAGAAATTAGGCATCAATCAACTTATAAAACTTGTTGAAGAAGAACATAAAGTATTAAAAGCAAAAAGAGAAAAATTACAGATATTAAATGAAGATATATTACCAAAATTACCTATCTATGATAAAACCCAAAATGAACATCCAGTAGATAAAAAAGCCTATCAAGAATGGTTAGTGACAAATGTTTTTGAGCAAAAGCAAAAGGGGTACTTCGGTGCTTATATTATTTGCCCTTTAGGAAATTTATCTTCAAAAACTGCTCGTAAAATAGCTGAAATTGTCAGGCTGTATGGTGCTAATGACATCCGTATTACAGTAAACCAAAACTTACTAATAAAATTTCTTCGAAAAGAAACATTGCCTACTATTTTCAACGAGCTTTATAAGTTAGGTTTGCACAAAAGTGGATATAATTCGACCGCAGATATTACTGCATGTCCCGGTACAGATACTTGTAACCTAGGTGTAGCTAATAGCACTGCATTAACCTCAGAACTCGAAAAAGTTATTCGAGATGAATTTCCTGAATTAGTACTCGATACTACAATTACCATTAAAATTAGTGGTTGTATGAATTCTTGTGGGCAACATATGGCAGCTAGTATTGGCTTTCATGGTAGCTCTATTAAACATGGAGTACATGTTATCCCAGCTATGCAAATAGTTTTAGGTGGCGGTATCTCACCTGATGGGAAAGGCTTTGTAGCAGAAAAAATAATCAAACTAACTACAAAAAGAGTCCCGGAAGCACTAAGCTTAGTTTTAGATAATTACTTTGACAATAACCTAGAGGGAGAATATTTCAATGATTATGTAAGGAGACAAGGAAGGCGGTATTTCTACAATCTTTTAAAAAGATTAGCTCAACTTGATACATTGCACAAGTATGAATACAGTGATTGGGGCAGTGTTGAGAACTTTGAACTAGCAGTAGGGGTTGGCGAATGCGCCGGTGTAATATTTGACATGATTGGCTCAATCTTGCAAGAAGCGCGTGAGAAAATTCATTTAGCCCAGGAAAGCTTTTTATCTGAACAATATGCTGATGCTATTTATCACAACTACAATATGTTAGTGATCTCTGCGAAAGCCTTATTACTTAGTAACGATCACAAGTGCAATACACAAATTAGTATTATCAAAGATTTTGACACACACTTTGTTGAAACAGGTATTTTCTCATTTCCAAATGGTCAAAGTTTTGAAAGTATAGTATTACAACTTAATAAACATACGCCTGAAAGAACTTTTGCGCAAACTTACCTTGAACAAGGTCAATCTTTTTTTAAGCAAGTAAATAAATATCGAGCCTCTCAACTTGCTAAAGAAACTGTATCTGATGAAAAAGCTGTAGTAGGGTCATATTACAAAGCTTAAATTGAAAACTAAAATCTTATTAACTCAAACAATGAATATTAATGCAAAATTAAGCCTAGTTGGTGCTGGACCTGGCGATCCGGAATTGATTACACTAAAAGCGATTAAAACGATTGGTAAAGCTGATGTAGTATTATACGATGCATTAGTAAGTACTGAGTTATTAGACTATGCACCGAAAAAGGCTCTAAAGCTATTTGTTGGGAAAAGGGCAGGGAAACACTACTACAGCCAAGCCAAAATAAATGAATTGATATTACAATATGCTTATTCTCACGGACATGTAGTGAGGCTAAAAGGAGGTGATCCCTTTATTTTTGGTCGAGGTCACGAAGAAAAGGATTATATAGAAACATTTGGTATCCCATGTGAGGTTATTCCGGGGCTTTCTAGTGCTACATCTCTAGCTACTTTACAACAAGTCCCGCTTACAAAGCGCAATATTACACAAAGTTTTTGGGTCACTACTGCAACTAATAGTGCAGGTAAACTTACTCGTGATATTCATTACGCAATTAAAAGCTCGGCAACACTAGTTGTTCTTATGGGAATGGGAAAGCTTACAGAAATCATCGATATTTTTACAACTTTTGGAAAAGCCAATATGCCCATTGCAGTAATCAATAATGGTTCATTAAAATCTGAAAAGGTAGCCGTAGGTACAATTCAAGATATTTATCAATCGGTAAAAGTCAAAAATTTAAGTACCCCAGCTACTATCATTATTGGAGAAGTAGTTCGCCTTCATCCTGAGTTTCTCAATGAAATAAAAGAAAAAGTTTATCTTCCATTTCAACATTCGGCATAATGAAAGATCAATCTAATACACTCTTCCCTATTTTCTTAAGAGCAGATAGGTTAGAAATTTTAGTGGTTGGTGGAGGAGAAGCAGGTTCAGAAAAAGTGCGGTTTTTAATGAAAAATAGCCCTACTGCAAAGTTGACAGTAGTTGCCAAAAATATTAGCGACGAAATTAAAGAAATTGGTAAAAATCATCCTCATATACAACTCTTTGAAAGGGCGTTTTCAGCAGATGATTTAAATCAGAAGAAAATAGCCATTATTGCTACCGATGATGCTAAACAAAATAAAGCCATTAGAGACTTAGCCTTTTTAGCAGGTATTTTAACCAATGTAGCAGATACACCTGACTTATGCGAATTCTATTTAGGTTCTGTTGTAACTCGTGGCGATTTAAAAGTTGCTATCTCTACCAATGGTAAATCACCAACTGTTGCTAAAAGATTAAGACAAATTTTTGAGGAACTACTTACAGATGACTTACAACATTTACTTGAAAACCTGCATCAAATTAGAAATCGCCTAACTGTCGATTTTCAAGAAAAAGTAAAAAAGCTAAATAAATAAACTTTCGGTTAATTTATTTAGCTTTTTTACTTTTTCTTGAAAATCGACAG
>JBCDJE010000539.1:0-3650 GCA_038748185.1 Bacteroidota bacterium | reverse complement strand
GCGCCCTTCGACATGTCGTTGAAGAGCTAAGGAGTAGTCAATTTTTTACAAGATTAATTGTATTAAGCTCAATTTAAAGCTTTAAGAAAATTTCAAACACTTATTCTCATCTCAGATGGCAGATGAGGATATCTAGAATTCATGCTTGCTAAGTATTAACACTTTTATAAAAGCGTTCTATAATAGCAGTTATTACTGGTGATACGCATTGTAATGAAGTGAGTCAAAATCAGGTTGATCATCAATGAATTTAATAAAGCGTTTTCAAAAAGACTACAATCCTATTTGTTACAAAAAAAGGGAGTAAAACTCCCTTTTATTATTTTTTTGCAGTGGTTATAGCTACTACTAAAGCAATGATTAATGGAGGAACCATAAATACAAATGCCATAAAACCTAATAATGCAACGCCATCCATAATTTGAAATATTTAGTTGTAAATCTTTACTCTCAAAAGTGAAGATTTATATTTAATCATCTACTTTCTTCAATTCGTCTTGTTGCTCTTTTTCAAATTTTGCTAACTCTTCCTCCATTGGTAGATTAGATTCAGGTGTATCAGAAAAAGGAACATTTTGTGCAATAAAGTCTTGCTTAGCTCCTGGCTTACTATAATCATAAGGCCAGCGAAAAACTTTAGGTATAGCACCCGGCCAGTTGCCATGTCCTGGCACTCTAGGAGTAGTCCATTCTAAAGTAGTCGAATTCCAAGGATTTAAAGGAGCTAACTTGCCTTTAAAGATGCTAAAGAAAAAATTAAAAGCAAATATCAATTGAGCAGTTAAGGTAATTATTGCAGCGATACTGATAAAAGTATTCAAATCAGTAAAAGTCGAGAATGCATCAAAATTTGTAAAAGAATAATACCTCCTTGGGAATCCAGCAATTCCAATATAATGCATTGGGAAAAATACTAGATATACACCTATAAATGTCATCCAAAAATGGATATATCCAAGCTTATCATTCATCATCCTACCAAACATTTTAGGAAACCAATGATAAACACCTGCCATCATTCCAAAGAATGATGCACTACCCATTACTAAATGGAAGTGTGCTACAACAAAGTAAGTATCATGAAGCTGTATATCGATAGCTGAATTTCCTAAGACTATACCTGTAACCCCTCCCGAAATAAAGAGTGATACTAATCCTATAGAGAATAACATAGCAGTAGTGAATACGATATTTCCTCTCCAAAGTGTAGTAATATAATTAAATGCTTTTACGGCTGAAGGTACTGCAATGATTAATGTCAGAAACATAAATACAGAACCTAGGAAAGGGTTCAGACCTGAAACGAACATATGGTGTGCCCAAACTATAAATGAAAGGAAAGCAATTCCTAACATAGAACCAATCATAGCTCGGTAACCAAATATAGGCTTTCTAGAATTTGTTGCTATAATTTCTGATGTAATGCCTAAAGCAGGTAAAAGCACAATATAAACTTCAGGATGTCCTAGAAACCAAAACAAGTGCTGATACAAAATAGGGCTGCCACCAATATTTGGCAATGCTTCACCACCAATGTATATCTCTGATAGATAAAAACTAGTCCCAAAACTTCTATCAAAAACAAGTAATAATGCAGCTGAGAACAATACAGGAAATGAAAGTACGCCAATTATAGCAGTTAAAAAGAATGCCCAAATAGTAAGGGGAAGTTTGGCAAATGATAAGCCTTCTGTCCTCAGGTTAATTACAGTAGTTATATAATTAATACTTCCTAGTAATGAAGATACTATAAAAAACGTCATACTCACCAGCCAAAGAGTCATCCCTAACCCTGAACCAGACATAGCTTGTGGTAAAGCACTCAAGGGAGGGTAAATCACCCAACCACCACTTGCGGGACCAGTTTCTAGAAAAAGAGAGGTAAACATAATCACACTAGATAAAAAGAAAAACCAGTATGATAACATATTTAGAAAACCAGAAGCCATATCTCTGGCACCAATCTGTAATGGTATAAGGAAGTTACTAAAAGTTCCACTTAATCCTGCAGTAAGAACAAAGAATACCATTATGGTTCCATGCATAGTTACTGCTGCTAAATAAAATTCCTGATCCATTCTACCATTAGCATCAATCCAATCTCCTAATATAGGTCTAAGGAAACTTAAATCAGCTTCAGGAAACCCTAGTTGCAAGCGAAAAATGCCTGATAATGCCCCTCCTATGAAAGCCCATAGCAATCCAGTAATCAGAAACTGTTTCGCGATGACTTTATGATCAAGTGAGAAAACGTATTTAGTAAAAAAATTTTCATTATGATGATGATCGTCATGATGATCATGAGCATCTGTAGTATTATGTATATCGATATCTACAGTTGACATATAATTTTAGTTAATCGTGAAAACTTGCTTAAATAACTTTGTTAAAACTTTACCTTAATCTTCTGACATTGCAAGATCTAGAGTATTAATTCCAATGCTTGATAAATAATCTTTATTCTTTGAAGCCCAAGACTCTTGCTCCTTATACCAATTATCAAAATCACTAGGTTCATCTACTATAATTACTTTTCT
Organism: Bacteroidota bacterium; assembly: GCA_038748185.1. Classification (GTDB taxonomy): domain Bacteria; phylum Bacteroidota; class Bacteroidia; order Cytophagales; family Flammeovirgaceae; genus Chondrinema. Next base: position 1,113 of record JBCDJE010000539.1, on the reverse strand, counting down.
CATAGCAAAATGACCACTACCACATACTTCTGTACATGCTAATTCATAATTGAAGTTTTTATATCTAGGCTCTCCTGTTTCAGGGTCAATCTTTTGCCAAGCAGGTTCTCTACTTAAAATCTCACGCATTTCAGCAGTTGTCTTACTTGGAGTAAACCAAAACTTAGTAGGCATACCTGGTACTGCATCCATTTTCACCCTAAAATGAGGCATAAAAACACTGTGAAGCACGTCTCTAGCTCTTATATTTAATAAAACAGGTTTACCTTTTGGTAAGTGTATATCTCTGGCTATAAAATCATCAATACTATTCGGATCTCTAAAATCAATTCCCATAGAGTTGGTTCCATCAATTTTCTTATAATCATGCCTCCCCAAAACCTGATCAGTACCTCCATATCTTACCTCCCAGTTAAATTGTTTACCCATAATCTCAATTGATAAAGAGTCTTGTGGGGCTGGTGATGTAATATCCGTCCAAACAACATATCCTGAGATAACTAAAATAGTCATTACAATTGCAGGAATGATAGTCCATATTATTTCAAGCTTATCATTATGCGGATAGAAGTAAGCAGACTTACCTTCCTTGTACTGATACTTAAATGGAAACCAAAACAATAGTAGGTGTGTGGCAAAAAATGCAAACCCTATTATTGCCATAGTTAACCAAAATAAGTAATCTATTTCTGCTCCATGTACAGAAGCTGATTCTGGAAGAAAGTATTCTTGTGCAACTCCTGAATACCAAAACATTGAGCCAAATCCCAAAACAAAAACTAATGGGAAGAGCAGGGCATTTACCCTGTTACTTAGACTAACATTCTTTTTTGAGCTTCCCTTAGCAATCCCAATTAATGTGAAAATTCTGTAGATGAGTGCCAGAATAACCACAATTAAAATTGCACCAACTATATATAGAATTGAGGTCATAAATTATCTTATCTATTTATTAAAAATGTTTAATTAAAAAGCTTTTGTTTAAGTTAGAAGTTAGCCTTTAAGTTGTATGATGAATTGATTCTTGTAACATAGGATGATTTACAGCTATTAAATTTTGCTTTTGCAAATTATTTAATACAACCCATAAAAATCCAAAAAGATAAATCATGG
>JBCDJE010000538.1:0-3650 GCA_038748185.1 Bacteroidota bacterium | reverse complement strand
ATGAAGGCTTTAGCAATCGAACTATCTGGCCACTTTTCCATTATTTTACTGAATATACTAAATATATAGCCGAACTTTGGAATGCTTATGTGCGAGTAAATCAAAAATTTTGCGATGCCATCTTGGAACATGCAAGCGATGGTGATGTCTTATGGATACACGATTATCAGTTACTATTAGTACCAAGTATGCTAAGGGAAAAATTACCTAATGCTACCATAGGCTTTTTTCAACACATTCCATTTCCCTCTTTTGAAATTTTTAGGTTATTACCTTGGCGCGAAGAAATTTTAGAAGGTATGCTTGGTGCCGATCTTATAGGGTTTCATACTTACGATGATATGCGTCACTTTTTGAGTTCTGTTGCTAGAATTTTAGGACATGGCAGCACTATGGGGCAAATCCGTATGAATAATAGATTGGTTGGCGTAGATTCTTTCCCTATGGGCATTGATTACGAGAAATTTACCAAAGCTACTCACTCTCCAGAAACAATAGATAAGCTCAAAAAATATTTCCAAATCCTTTCCAGCCAAAAGGTGGTACTTTCTATTGATAGGCTGGATTATACCAAAGGTATTAAACAAAGACTGGAAGCACTTGATCTGTTTTTACAAAGATATCCGCAGTATATTGGTAAAGTATCTTTAATATTAATAGTAGTACCTTCCCGGGTAAAGGTAGATCAGTACAACCAATTAAAAAATGAAATAGATACCATTGTTGGAAGACTCAATGGTAAATACAGTAGAATGGATTGGAATCCTATCCACTATTTTTACAGATCATTTTCGTTTCATGCACTTTCGGCATTGTATAGCAGTGCCGAAGTAGCTCTCATCACTCCACTTAGAGATGGAATGAATTTAGTTTGCAAAGAATATATTGCCAGTAAACTCGATAAGCGGGGAGTGCTTATTATTAGCGAAATGGCAGGGGCCGCAAAAGAATTATCAGAAGCGATACTCATTAACCCTAATGATGTAAATCAAATTGTAGAAGCCATGTACCAGGCTTTAGAAATGCCTGAAGAAGAACAAATTGCTCGTAACGAAGAGATGCAAAGTAAACTTAAACGCTATAATATCCATCGTTGGGTTGAGGTTTTTATGCAACAATTAGAAAAAGTAAAAGAATTACAAGTAGGCTTAAACCTCCGATTAGTAACCGGCAAAACACTTGATACAATTACTCAAAATTACCAAAAAGCTGATAAAAGACTTTTCTTATTAGATTATGATGGCACTCTCAAACAATTTGCAGCTAATCAAAACGCTGTAAAACCCTATGATGATTTACTAAACCTGTTAAATAAACTTATAAGCGACCCTAAAAACAAAGTAGTAATTATTAGTGGTAGAGATAAATATACACTTGAAGAATGGGTTGGGCATTTGGAAATTGACTTAGTAGCAGAGCACGGCGTTTGGTTGAGGAAGTTTGGTAAGGGGTGGGCAACCATTGAGCCTTTGGACCAATCCTGGAAAGAGAAAATTCGCAGTATACTAGACTTATATGTTGATAGAACACCCGGTTCTTTCATAGAAGATAAAGATTATTCTTTAGTTTGGCATTACCGAAAAGCTGACATCGACTTTGGAGAATTGAGGGCGAGAGAACTCCTTTCAAATATTAATTATTTAATTGCCAATATGGATCTGCAAACAATGGAAGGTAATAAAGTAATCGAAATTAAAAGTAGGGCAGTCAATAAAGGGAAAGCAGCAAGCAAATGGTTAACAGAGCAAAAATATGATTTTGTATTTGCCATTGGCGATGATGTAACCGACGAAGATACTTTCTCAGCTTTACCTCAGGATTCATATACTGTAAAAGTAGGTCTTACTTCTTCTGTAGCACGATATAATGTAAAATCACCCGATGAGGTAAGAGAAGTACTTTATACTTTTACAGGAAACGAGTAAAGAAAATAACAAAGGCGTAAAATACTTATTTTTCCAATATACAGAAAAAGTCAAAACATTGGTCTGGATTATTGTTTAGCAGATAGTCTTCTACGGTAATTTGGTTAACTAAATCGTTATTGCCTTTTTCTAAAGATTTTCGGTTAAATCGATTAAGTACATCGTAGGGAAATTGAAGCAATTGCCGAGGCAACCTATATTGTAAGTTGAATATATCGTAACGAGTAATTTTTTCTACTGAAATTTTATTTTCTTCATAGTAATCCATTACACGCTTACTACCAGTTATTCCCTTTAGATCAACTTCATTAAAATACTTTTTAGTGAGTGAAAGTAACTGATCGTAAGTATATTCACGCACATGCCAAGGATTTCTGGTTAATGAGAGTTTAATATTAGGCGTAGTAATTATGGCTTTCCCTCCCGGTTTTAGTACCCTTTCAATTTCTTTTACAAAAAGGGCATCATTTACAATATGTTCAATTACTTGAAAGCTAATAACCGTGTCAAAACTATTATCAGCTATAAAATCGAGTGGAGGAATATTTTTTGAAATAAAATTAAAATGAGGATATCTTTCTTTGTGTAAAGCTAGCAACTTCTCATTTTTATCTATTCCTGTATAATTTGTGCAATTTTCAGCCACAAGCTCCATCCCTCTCCCTGCTCCACAGCCTAATTCTAATACATCACCAGTTAATAATTTTACTGCTTCTACATAGGCGTAATAAAGCCTCTGATGAATAACATTATCGCTGGTTTCTTCGTGAGAGGTAATTTCTGTTGTACTGAACATGTAATAAAGGTTAGTAATTTTTTGAAAACGCTAAATAATAAACCATAAAGCTGCTTTTCAACTTAAAAATGTTTTTACTGTAAGCTTATCAAAACTTCACTCCCAACTTTTTAAGTGTAGCCTTAGCCGTATTTTTCAGGTTTTCTTTTACCACTGTTTTCACTTTTTTAGACTTACTCTCAGTTGGTCTTGCTTTAAATACAGTATCATGATATCCGCTGGCACCGTCCCTTTCATTAGTATAGAAATAAGCAAAAAACGACTTACGGGTTACGGACTCCGGTACTGAGATTTTAGAGTATCCATGGTAAGATATTTCACTGGTTTCAAAAATAACACACCTATTAAATTCAGGCATTACCATTTTATCACAATTACTCATATCCGCATTCCACATTTCTAAAGCCCCTCCATAAGCTTCTTTCCAGTCTTTTTCTAAATAAATTAACAAATTAAGCCTTCTGTGGACATTTTTTATGTGATGGATATTAAAGTCTATATGAATATCAAGAAAACTCCCGTCAACACCTTGGTGAATGCCTGAGCCCATTTGATCGTCTGTAATAAATACCTCTTCAATACCTGTTACAGCACTTACCCATTTATAAAACTCAGGAGTAGTGAGATTTTCTTTTATAGTAGTAAATACAGGATGGAACACACCAAAGTCAGAACCCTCCATTTTATTTTCATTCAGCCCTTTCCAGTGCGTTTTCAAAGCTTCAACACCTGGAAAGTTCTCATTAGTTTGAACCGCAATTTCTTCTTTTAAAAAATTATCTAAAACAAGGTGTCTATAAGGCTTTGCTTCGTCAAATTCTTGTCTAAGGTGCTTAACAGATGTTTCTGAAAAGAAAGATTGATTAAATATATCCATAAGTGCAGATTTATGACTTGCTAAAAAATACTTAAAATGCAGATTTTATTTT
>JBCDJE010000537.1:0-3651 GCA_038748185.1 Bacteroidota bacterium | reverse complement strand
CGTTTTTTATTTGGGTAAGTGACCATTTAATAGCATACTTTTTATCTCCCACATAGATCGTCACGTAGTTTCCCTCTGACATTATCCAGTCAATATCACTGATGTTAATACGTTGATAAAAATTATTGAATTTAATAAATATAGATTCTTTCATTCAAACTGCTTTGGAGGTAAATCTTTTAGTCATCCTAACTAGGTAATAGAAGTCAATAATTACCTCGCTACTAAGACTGCGAACATTAGATGATTGACACTACGGTAATAAGTTTACATTGGAAATTACGAAAGAAATTTTTATTCCCATCATACCTTACTTGTGCCAGATGAATTAAATATAAAATAAAAGTGAACGACCATAAGCTACTGTATCTCATAGCGTCTTTCATTGATACTAAAAGAAGTTAGCTACCGGACGATCAATTCATTTTTATCAACCGTTGAAAATAGTGATGATTTGAGGACAAACTGAACCTAGAAAAATAGGAACATTGAACAAGCCTTGATCAGCTCATATCTTGACAATGATACAATTAATGAACACATCAGAAAAGAAAATGTGAAATATGGTGGATTTTTGTAGGAAAACGGGTGATATGCGTTGGACTATCCAATCAAATTAAGGGTGGTGGTTAGTTTTTTTCGATAAGTTCTACCTATAGGAAGACAATCTTTGTCTATGTATAATTGACTATTAATCAAATCTACTTGGGTAATTTGGTTTAAATTAACCAAATATCGTTTATGGATTTGTAGAAAAGTAGCTGCCTTGATTTCTTTCTTAAATGCACTAAGCGACTTTTTTAAAACGTAGCGTTTGCGTTTTACTGTATGCAGCACAATATAATTTAATTCCGATTGGACAAACAAAATATTTTCAGTAAGCACTTTGTGATACGAGCGGTTCGATTTTATGAATAATGTACCTTTCACGAAAAATGAGGCCGCTTCTTCCACTGGTAGGGTCGTTTGTTTAATAAATAACGGAAATTGCCACTCAATAATCCCTCTAAGTGTTAATTCATCAAATGGTTTTACCAAAAAGGCGATGGCGTTGGTGTTTACTGCTTCTTCAAAGAGTTTTTTGTCCTTGTGTGCTGTAATGAATATAATAGGAATATTTAAGGGAGCGAGCTTTGCTGCGGTTTGCAAACCATTTAGCTCTCCCTTAATAAATATATCCATGATGAGTAAATCAAAACCATTTTCTATACAACTGAATACCTCCTTTGCGCTTTCTGCTCCGACAAAAGTGTGCCCCATACCTTCTAATATCATCTCCAAATCTAACTTGATGGAAGGGTCATCTTCAACGACTAAAATAGTTAACTTTTTGCTCAATTTTTCTATTTTTAAAATACTTGAAACCTAGGCTGCAAATCGCAAACTTACTTTAGTTCCTCCGCCAGGTAAGTTATCAAACAAAAGTTGACTACCATTAGACGTTGTTAGACCAACACAAGTAACTAATCCGATACCAGTACCCGTTTCATCTTGTGTACCTTTTCGACTAGCAACAGGGATTCCATTCAATATTTTTTGAATGGTGTTGGGACTAATTCCAATACCATTGTCGATGTATTCGAGTGCCTTTACTTGTTGGTTAAATCTTATTTTAATGACAGATTTTAAAGGCGCATATTTTATAGCATTATGGACTAAATTTCGGTGAATGATGCTAAAAGCATTTGGGTCAAAAGTTATCAATTGTCCTTGAGGTATATCCACATCTACATCAATCTCCTTTTGTTTTATTTCATACTCAAAGTCTTGCATGGATTCTTTTACAATCGGCAGTATTTCTAATGCTTCTGGATTGTTAGCAAACGCTTCTTTCTCCGAAATAGCCCACTCCAACACTCGATTAATAGTACCTGAGACTTTCTTACCACTCTCTTCGTAGTGTTGTGCTAGTTCTAGCAAGCGATTGGTGTCCTTTTTAGTGATTAGATGACTTAATTTCTTGGCTAAGTTATTAAAAATAAGGCTTGGTCCTTTTAAATCGTGCGCCAGTATGGTAAATAACTTGTTCTTAGTCTCATTTAGTTTAGATAATTTCTTTGTATTTTTTCGCTGGATATTATAGAAATATAGACTTAAACCTAATAGCAGTAGTAATAATGCTCCTATAATTCCTAATAATTTTGTCCTAGCCTCTATCCGCTTCGCTTCTTTTTTTAAATTGGTATTCTCTAGATTCTTTTGATTAAGTTGATACCTTGTCTCAATGGTTTCTACTGCATTTTTCTGTTCTTCATATTTAGCAGAATCTGCATAGGTTTTGTAAAGGTTGAATTTTGCTTCAGCGGCCTTATTTTCTCCTAATCGCAAATGTGCGATTGCCATTTCACTATAAATGTCAGCCATGGGACCATACCATTCTATATTTTCCTTAGCCTCCTCTATTGCTATATCTAATAATTTTTGAGCTTCCTTGTACTTACCAATTTTAATAAGATTTTTCCCATGATATCTATATAAATTAGGTGTATTAAAATTAACAATACTCAATGCTCTCTCCCCGTAATCTAGTAACGTATCCAAAGGAAGTATATCATCAAAATCTTTTAGGAGCGAAGTCATCGTATTTACTATAGGTAATACGGAGTTCCGTTTTTGAAAGAAATGTATTCTATTTTTATATGCTTGATAAGCAGATGCTTTATCCTCCACATTAGCTACTGGTAGATTAATTAATGCCTGAGCTCTTTGATATTTTAAGTCGACTAAATTTCGTTCTGCCACTTGGTTTCTTCCTCCGATCTTTATTTTAGCTAATGCCTCATCCGCTATTTGTAGGGCTTTGGTACATTTTTTATCATACGTATAAAGTTGTACAATTGCTCTGACAATAGCTCCATATTGATTCATATCTCCAACACTAAGCGCTAAGTCTTTAGCCTTTTGATAATAACGATAGGCTTTTGTATAATCATTATAGTCAAAGTAGTAATTAGAACCAATTTGAAACAAGGCTTTTGCCTTATAACTGCCCGCAAAAAATGAAGTATCGCTTTCTAAAGAAGTGAGCATAAATTGGGCAACTGTGGAGACAGAATCCTTTCCAGAAAAAGATTGGTGATAGAGTAGTAAATGGTAATAAGCTCTAATAATGTCTTGCTGATCTTGATTTGCTTCTGCACATGTAATTTCCCTCTGTGTATAGTGGCGAAGTTTGGTTTTATTGCCTAGGCCATAATAATATCCACCAAGTCTCGAAATGGCTCTTTGTCCGATAGAGTCGCATTCTTTGGCCTCTTCGGTAAGTGCAGCAATGGTTATAGGATCCAAATTTTGAGAAAAGCCTATAACATAATTCAGAAGAAATAGTCCTATTAAAGTGAGCTTGTGCATGTACGTTTTCTTAACAAAGAATAATTTCGCTCAAAATAATAATTTTTAGTTAAAAAGATAAGATACCGAAATGGGTATTACTATCACACTGTAACATAAGTTATTTTATATTTCGCCTCGTCGCCTGCGGCGACTCGGCGAGGAGATTTAAAGGGAGCGAAGCCGCCGAGCAAAATAATAAGTAATTTATGTTACAGTGTACTATTACACTGTTCAAAAAGTTTGTTGATATTTGTCTCGCTCGCTACGCGAGCTCGACTAGGGGGATTTAGGGGTGACGATTTTTTGATTTTTCCGAGG
>JBCDJE010000536.1:0-3655 GCA_038748185.1 Bacteroidota bacterium | reverse complement strand
ATTAACTATTATAAGTAAAAGGGGAAGCCTGCTAAATACATTTTATCGGAAAAAATGATTATTAGAAAATATTGATTATTTTAATTTGCCGATACTAATTGTTGTAAACTATTTACTTAACATACAGAAAATTGGGCTTCCTCAATTTTTTTAACTATTTAATTGTTTGCGTATGTGTCAAGTTTACGTCAAAAGTATTTTAATTTCTTGTCTTACCTTTTGCACTTCATTATCTTATGCTCAAATCAAAATTACCGGAGGGCATTTTATTGAAGGTTATATAGTAACAACTGATAATGATACAGTCAAAGGTTTTGTTGCACTTTTCGATGAAGTAACCAGTGCGAAAGAAGTACATTTTAAGAAAAGTAAAACCACTAATAAAATGGTTTATTATCCTGAAAACATTCGAGCTTATGGTCGTAAAGGTGAAGTTTATAGAAGTTATAAGGATATTTATTGCTTGCTAAAAAGCTGTGGGAAAAACAAATATCAATCGGTATTTATTAAGCTGGTAGAGAAAGATGTACTCACCATTTTTATGTTTGCAGCTAACCACAATGTCACACAATATTACGCGGTTAATTATATTCCTTTACTGCAAAAAAGTGGCTTTGATCCAATACCTTATAAAAATAATATACACATAAGAAAACAAGTAAGTGCTTATTTCACTGATTACCCCGAGCTTGCAACAAAGCTTCGTAACAAAGAGTACAAAAGTGATGATTTTGATGAAGTAGTAACCACTTACACCCGATGGTCAAAATCGTTAGATAACTAAAAATACACTGGAGTAATTAAAAATAAGCAGGGAAACGTTTAGGGTCAGATTCGTGCATTATTTTATAAATCCTGTCTACTACATCTTCCACATTGGGTTTGGAAAAGTAATCTCCATCACTGCCATACGCGGGTCGATGTGGTTTTGCCGATAAACAGGCTGGTTTAGCATCTAACCATTGGTAAGCATCTTGCTCTTCAACCACCTTTTGCATCATAAAAGCTGTACACCCTCCAGGTACATCTTCATCAGTAAATAATACCCTATTGGTCTTTTTAATAGAATCTAAAATAACTTGCTTTCTATCAAAAGGTAATAAAGTTTGTACGTCTACTACTTCTATATCTATACCCAATTCGTTAAGCTGATTGGCTGCATCCATTACAATCCTGCACATTGAGCCATAGGTAACCACGGTAATATCATTGCCATTTCTTATTATTTCAGGAACACCTAATGGCACAGTATATTCTCCGATATTACCAGGCATTTTCTCTTTCAGCCGGTAACCATTGAGGCATTCAATAATAATAGCAGGATCGTCGGATTTAAGCATGGTATTATAAAAACCTGCAGCAATAGTCATATTTCTCGGAACAAGCAGATAAATTCCTCTACAACTGCCTAAGAGTGTACTCATAGGTGAACCTGAATGCCAGATACCTTCTAATCTATGACCTCTAGTTCGAATAATCACAGGAGCAGTTTGCCCACCTTTTGTGCGATATTGCAAATTCGATAAATCATCGGCAAGTGTTTGTAAGGCATAGTAGATATAATCGAGGTATTGAATTTCAACAATTGGCCTAAGCCCTCTAAGCGCTGCACCTATACCTTGCCCTAAGATAGTAGTTTCTCGAATACCGGTATCTGTTACACGCAATTCTCCATATTTCTGCTGTAAACCGGCAAATCCTTGATTCACATCCCCTATTTTTCCAACATCTTCGCCTATTGCAAAAACCCTAGGATCGCGGTTAAGTATATCATCAAAACATGCTTGAACTATTTCCCTACCATCAACTATTTCATTGCTATTCTCATCGTATTTTGGCTCAACCTCTTTCACATTTAAAGCCGATTGAGGAGATTGGCTATAAAGATGAGAGCTGTAACGCTCTTCGATATCGTTAAGTTCTTTTTTTAACCAAGCGGAAAGCGGTTGTCTTAATTGCTCATTTTCAAAACGCAATGCACGTAAGACTTTCTTTACTGCTTTTATTATATCAGACCTCATGGGGTTGAGGGTGGTGGCTAGCTCTTTATTAATTTCTTTAATCTTATTGTTAGCCGTTAACTTTGCCGATACTTCCTGTATTTGTTTTAATGCGCTGTCCTGAGTTTGCTTTATATCTTGTAGATAAGCTTTCCAGGCATTTGCTCTTCCTTCTTTTACAAAATTCACCATATTCTCTTCAATAGCTACAATTTCTTTTTCTGAAGCTATCCCTTCTTCTAATATCCATTCTCTCATTTTAACAAGACAGTCATGTTCTTTTTCCCAATCAAGCCTATTAGCAGACTTATATCTTTCATGTGAACCTGAAGTCGAATGTCCTTGAGGTTGGGTCATTTCTGTAACATGAATAATTACAGGAACATGTTCTTCTCTACAAATACTGGCAGCAGTTTCATATACTCGGCATAGCTCTAAATAATCCCAACCTTTTACGGTAAATATTTCAAAGCCACTACTATTTTCATCAGATCTTTTAAAACCTGATAGTATTTCAGAAATATTTCCTTTGGTGAGTTGATACTCATTGGGTACAGAAATACCATAACCATCATCCCAAACAGAAGTAAGCATAGGTATTTTTAATACACCAGCAGCATTAATAGATTCGAAAAAAATACCTTCAGCACAAGAAGCATTTCCAATTGTGCCAAAAGCAATCTCATTTCCATTGTCAGAAAATTGTGAATATTGCTGGAGTTCAGGGTTTTGTCTGAATAACTTGGAAGCGTATCCTAAACCAACCAATCTTGGCATTTGTCCTGCCGTAGGAGAAATGTCCGCAGCTGTATTTTTTTGTTGTATTAGATCTTTCCAAGCACCATTTTCATCTAAACTTCTGCTTGCGAAGTGCGCATTCATACATCTACCAGCAGTAAAAGGATCAGCATCTAAATCGGTATGGGCGTAGAGCTGCGCAAAAAATTGTTGCACAGTAGCCTCTCCGATAGCAAACATAAAAGTCTGATCTCTATAATATCCCGAACGAAAATCACCTGACTTAAAAACTTTGGCCATTGCCAACTGTGCTATTTCTTTTCCATCGCCAAAAATGCCGAATTTGGCTTTGCCCATAAAAACTTCTTTCCTACCATAAAGACTTACCTGCCTACTTTTATAGGCTACCTCGTAGTCTTTAAGTATCTCTTCTTCCGATATACCCGACAATTGCGTCAGGCTACCTTCACTCATTTCCTCTTCTAGCACTTTATTTTCCATCCTTTTGCTTTTTACTTTTAAAAAATGAGTTGGTCTCTTATTTTCAGTAATAGCCGTATTTGTAAATTAAGACACAAATACTTTTCAATAGGTATGCATCTATCTCGGATTTGTGCGAATTTAATAAAAAAGGAGTTTTTAATGAAATTATAATTAATCCAGAAAAAATACCTTATAGAATTATGATTTTTGAAATTTTCATGATAATAATTTATCAATTTCGAATCGTTCTACAAAATAAAATTTTGTGACTCGATGATAATTCAAAGTCGCTTGGTCTACATTCCTTTCTTAATTATTCAAAAGCTTTATTGAAGCAGCACTTTAACTAATCCTCTCCCTTTAGTGGTATTCAAATGCACAAGATACAACCCAGTGGCCATCTACAAGTGTGTAGAAATGATTTGCACCACGCT
>JBCDJE010000535.1:0-3658 GCA_038748185.1 Bacteroidota bacterium | reverse complement strand
CTTCAATAATAAGATGTGCAAGCCTATATGGATGATAAAGAAAATGTTTAACCCTTTAATTACAGCGTCATTCTTGTGAATGCCAAGTGAGCCGTAAAACAGAAAAAAGAATAAAGGAATTTGAACAAGCATAAAAACTTTAAAGCCTAGTGTATCATTTAATAAGGATAAGCCAGAAAAAATTCACTATTCTCTACATCTTACGGCATCCATTTCATGCATGGTAATAAATGTTAATCCAAGATAAAAGAACATGTGTACTATGATACACTATTATGCTTCGCTAATTAATTTGTTAATTTTAAAGGTTTTCTGGATAATTTGAACAAAAAAGCTCCCAAGAGGGAGCTTTACATTATATTTTTTTATGACTGCCGTCGCAAAAAGGAGAATTGCCAGATAGTTTACATCCACACCAAGCTACTTTCTTTGCAGTTTCTACTTTCTCTGCAATAGGAGTAAAACTTGTTCCTTTATGCGAGCCATCACAATAGGGTTGTTTACTGCTTTCGCCACAAGCACACCAATAATAAGTGCCCGGCTCAACATCTATTACATAAGGTGCTTTTTGCGCTACTTTAGGATCGCTCATTTTTTTAGTTTTATGGTTACAAAGAATTTTATCCATAGAACTTAGTTCATACAATTTGGTTTGTACAACATCCTAATTTGGAATGATTCAACTTTAGGAAATTTTTTGCAGAAAACCTAGTGTATCAATTCCATCGGTGTAATCAGTAATTTGTGGCAATTGCGCTTTGCCAAATGCTATGCTGTTTTTAAAATAACCACCTTTGGAAACTATACATTGGATATTATCTTTTTCTTGTAGAAGTTGATTTTCGAGTTCTTTTACATTAGAATAATACTCGAAATGTAAAACTGAGATAGGGGAAAACAAAGAATCATCTTCTTTTAGAAGAATATACCCATTATCTAGGTGGGGTACTTTATTTATGAGGAATATAGACTTATTATAATCATAATTATTAACGTATTTATGGTTTTGTACTGCTTTCTCACCATCAATTTCTAATGCATGAAGTAAGTTTTCAAATGAGTAGTTTTCAGGCACAAAAACCTTAGATACATTTCTACATCCTAGTCCAAAGTAAAGAAAAATATCTTTTGAAAGATTTTTTAAATCTTCTATAGTTTCACCCCCCCTTAGTATGGCACAACTCGTTCTATTCTTTCTAATAATACGTGGGACTTTCCTAAAATAATACTCTAAATAACGAGCCGTATTATCTGACCCTGTAGCAATTAGTGCATCTACTCCTTTTAGCAATTCGGCAAAATCGATATAATTTTCAAAGCGTTTTTCAGCAACAACTAGCTGCGCGGCGATATACTTCATTAAAAACTGATCTAGGGTACTTAATTTTACTTTAATCTTGTTGCCTGAAATCAGTATTGAAATAAAGTCATGTATACCAACCATAGGAATATTTCCTGCCATAACAGTTCCTATTATTTTGGGTGATTGGTTGGCTAAATCGTAATTGGCTAACCACTTCCTTAAATTTTCTTCTTGTAAATATTGTAATAATCCTTTGAAAGCATGGATTACGCTTTCCTTGGTAAACCATGTATTCTGATTATAAGCGTTTTGGCATATTTCCAATAATTCTGTAGAAATTTCCTTTTGAACCTTATTCGATTCAGTATTACCTCTTTCGGTAACTAACAATTGTTCCACATGTTTTCCCAGTAAGGAAAATGCTCGAATTCTATCTTCTAAATCTATCAATTCCATACTTTTGTCAATTACAGTATACAAAGCTACTGTTTCAGATGTTAATACCGAAATATGATTTCCAATCATTCAATGCCTATAATATATTTGCATATCGTTTAAGTTTTTTTAAACAGAATTATTTATTGATTTGCCCATAAACATTATGGCTACTATTTTTGTCCTAAATAATCATAGCAGAACATAACCAAGAAATTATATGGCAATAATGATAACTGATGAATGCATCAATTGTGGTGCATGTGAGCCGGAATGCCCTAACACAGCAATATATGAAGGCGGTGTAGAATGGACATGGGGTGGCGGCACAAATTTAACAGAAGTTGAATTAGAAGATGGCACAAAACTTAGCGGAGAAGACGAATTAGAACCCGTTTCTGATGAGTTCTATTACATTGTTTCGGATAAATGTACCGAATGCATGGGATTTCACGAAGAACCACAATGTGCTGCTGTTTGCCCAGTTGATTGTTGTGTTGAAGATCCTGATATTAGGGAAACAGAAGAAGAATTACTCAATAAAAAGGCTTGGATGCATGGTGAGTAATAGTCAGCAACGTAATATTTTTTGTAATAAAAAAAGCTGTTTAAAAATAAACAGCTTTTTTTATTACCATAATCTATTTATAAATCTAATATTTTATTCTAAAGGAATATTTTCTGCGTTTAGTAATCCGGTTTGGTAATCGAGAATAATTTTTTGGAATAATAAAGTATAGGATGCTTGTGCTTTATCAACTGAAGCCTGATTAAAGGTATTGGAAGAAGTGGTAAGCTCAATAATGTTCCCCAAACCTACATTGTATCGTTCAGTTTGTGTATCGAATAATAGCTTTGCTGCATCAAATTGTGAGGACGCTGCTTCGTAACTGGCTAAAGCTGCTTCGTAATTTTGTAAGGCAGTTTGTATATCTCTGAAAATGGTGCTTTCTAAATTCTCAATATTCAATTGCGCATTATCTCTTTGTATTTTTGATCTTATTACTTGAGTTCGATTATCAAACCTACTAAAAATTGGGATATTTAAACTTAAGCCTATTCTAGTATTTGGGTTTCTATTTCTCATTTGTTCACTAAAAGAAACCTTCTCAGTCCCTATTTGCTCCCCCTCTTCATTAAAAATCCGATCTTCATCAATATTGTTATAATAAGAATTATAACGAAAAAAAGCCGATAAACGAGGGAAGTAAGCTGCTTTTGAAACTTGAACACCATATTCACCTGCTTCTTTTAATAATTTGAATTGAGCTAAATCAGCTCTATTTGCTAAGGCACTTTTGTATAATTCCTCAATTTCATACTCTTCAATCAAATAATTATCAACAGATTGACTTGGAGAAACGATCTCTAAAGCTGTCATTGGGTCTAGCATTAATGTTTGCGCTAGAATAGATTTATCATTCTCTTGCGTATTAATAGCTTGTACTTCAGCTAATTCTAAGTTCTTTATTTGCGCTTCCAAAGTGTATTGGTCACCCTTAAAAGTGATGCCGGTTTCTACAAATGCAGCTATTCGTTCTAATTGCCTTTCTTGCACATCAATATTGTCTCGTGCAATTCTTACCAATTCTTGATCAAGTAAAACTGTAAGGTATTGCTGCGCAACATTAAAAATCACATCTTGTTCTGTTCTTTTTATCAGATTCTGCTGAGCACCAAAACTGCTTTTTGCTTGTTTTAAATTATTGACATTTCTCAACCCATTGAATAAGGTAAGGTTAGAAGAAATCTCAGGATACAAGTCAGTAGAAGTAGTATTAATTAACCTAGCCTGTTGCTGTATAAATTGATTACCATTACTATGTGTTGATTGTACAAAACCTGAAACTTCTGGCAGAAACTGACCTATCGCATTTGTTCGCTCAGCTTGGTTAACCAACAAATTATTTTTTTCTGTTT
>JBCDJE010000534.1:0-3671 GCA_038748185.1 Bacteroidota bacterium | reverse complement strand
TTATTTTCTTTTTCCCTCCAAGCCCAAATACTTCCTCCCGAAATTCGTCATAAAACTCTTTATAAATTTGAAATTTTTGAAGAAGGAATTTATGAAATAGATTTATCTTCTATCAAAAAAACAGGGTTAAATCCTCTAGAAGTTGATCCAAATTATTTACATATTTACGCTGCCTGGAATAAGCAAGAAGTATTTTTTGCTAATGTCAATGAGTTTTTGGTAGAATTACCTACTAACGTTATCGGAGGTGGCGATGGTGTTTTTAATGATACTGATAAAGTTGTATTTTATGCAGCAGGTCCTCATAAATTAGGAGCAGATTTTAAAAACAAGGCTTATACCCTCACAAAAAATCCGTATTCAAAGTGTGCATCTTTCTATTTGGTTTACGATAAAAGCAGATTAGGAAAAAAGGTAGCAACTGAAAAAATCACCTCCAATTCAGAATCTAAAATATTTGATACTGTACAAACTTTTATTCACCGCGAATTAGATAAACGAAATTTAATTAATTCGGGTAAGACTTGGCTAGGAGAAAGGATTGCAGATGCATCTTGTGAAACGTTTAATATCCTTTTACCCAATGCGTTATTAGGTGAGGCGAAAGTATTGCTTTCTGTTGCTTCACAAGCTCGGCAACAAGCTCATCTAAAAGTAACAGCAACAGACTTCCAAGATACTATAAAATTCAATGCCTTAGAAGAAGGCACTTATTCTTCTAAAGCAATATTAGCTCAAAAATGCCTCAATGTTCCCATTGTAAAAGAAAGCCTCGATCTTGATTTATTTTTTGAAAAAGCGGCAGGAGCAGTAGCTTATTTAGATTACATTACCTGTACATTTAATCAAAAGCTTGAATGGAAGCAAAGCCCTATTTTTTTTAGCAGTTTTGAAACCATTAAGCAAACAAAAGCTACCTTTCAGGTAGATAATAGTAATGAAGGATTGCGTATTTGGAATATAACTGATCGTGAAAACCCACTTGAATATGCATTACAGAATCAAGAAAAATACAGTTATTTTTCCTATACACCTGAGGGAAAACTACATCGATTTGTACTTTTTGATATAACTCAGAAGCAATTATCACCTCAGTATGTAGAAGCAAAGCAACTTCATCATCTTTTTGAAACGTCTCCAGCTGATCTGCTTATTATTACCCATCCTATTTTAAGGCAAGCGGCAGCGCGCCTGGCTGCTTTTAGAAAACAACATGATAATTTAGTGGCACAGGTCGTAAATGTAACTGATCTGTATGATGCTTTTGGTAGTGGAGAAGTATCTCCATTTGCCATACAAAAATATATCAGTTGGTTTTATAATCAACAAGGAGGTAACAAATTAAAATACGTTTTATTTTTTGGCGATAGTTCCTACGATTACCTAAATAATCTAATGGATGAAGTACCAGATAAAACCTTTATTCCATCTTTTCAAACTACTGAATCCTTTCATCCTTTAAACTCATACGTTACTGATGATCTATACGGGATGCTTTCACTCCCAGCTAATGAAAGCGCACTTCAAAAAGCTACTATGCAATTAGCTGTTGGTCGTATCCCTGCCACAAACTTAAATGAAGCCCAAGCAATTGTGAGCAAACTGTTGCATTATTCGAATAGTATGGGAGATTGGCAACAACAATTGCTATTTATAGCTGATGACGGTGATTTTAATATCCATCAATCACAAGCCGATCAGCTTGCCAAATTAGTTGAAGAAGAGCTTCCATATTTACTTCCTAAACGATTGTTTATTGATGCTTTTCCTCAAGAAAAAATAGGTAATGTAACCTATGCTTCAGAAGCCAAAGCACAATTGAATACTGCAATTGACAGAGGGGTTGCTATTATTAACTTCACTGGGCATGGGTCGGAAAGTGGATGGACAGCAGAAAGATTACTTAGGCAAGGAGATGTAAAAGAATGGAAAAACACTGATAAATTTCCAATTCTATTTACTGCCACATGCGAATATGGTGCTTTTGATAATCCACAATTACAGTCAGGTGGAGAAGAGGCATTGTTACAAACTGCTGGAGGAGCCATTGCAGTACTCTCTGCTACCAGATCGGCAGTATCGGGGAGTAATTTTGAAATGAACCGGAAATTCTATAAAGTCTTAAAAAAAAAGGCTAGTAACAGATTAGGCGATCTACTCCGGGAAACAAAAAATGCAGTTACTTCTTCAGTAGTAAAAAGACATTTTACTTTATTGGGCGATCCTAGTATGCCTTTGGGAATACCCAAGCCCGAAATACAGGTTGATAGTCTAAATAGTTTTACAGATAAGGAAGGAGTTTCACAGCTTTATTTAAGTGGAAAAATAAATCCGACGATACAGCCTGAGTTTAATGGGAAGATTTTACTTGAGATGTATGCGCCTCCTGAGCCTTTTAAAACATTTGGTGAAGAGCAGGAAAAATGGCAAGCTGTTTACTATAACCAAGATGATTATTTAATACGAGGAAAAGCAAATGTTATAAATAGTCATTTTGAAATTATTACGAACATCTCACAAGGAATGGGTATTGAGCATGATAATTTGAAGGTAAGTTTGTTTGCTTATGATGAAGTAAAAGGTAGAAGTTATTCCCAAGCAATTACAAATCTCTCTTCTGTTAAAGCAACAATAAAAGACAATATAGATATTACTCCTCCTAAAATACAACTATCTATTGCGAATGACATAGATGGAAATAGTGAGTTTAGCACAGGAAATAATTGGCTCATAGCAAAAATTACTGATGCTAGCAATATCATGTTAAACCGATCAACGGAAGGACATCAATTAATTGCTACAATAAATAGTGATACAACGCATACATTCTTTTTAGGAGACTACTTTTATACCAATCTTGAAAATCCTACAGAGGCTTATATTCAATTCCCCTTAGCTAATTTTAAAATTCCTTCAGGTAATTACAGTATTACATTAAGTGCTTCAGATATTTGGCAAAATAGGGGATCAGCTAATATTGCATTGATTCATGATGCGAAAGAGGTATTCAACCTCGTAAATGTATCAGTTTTTCCAAATCCGGTTAAAGAAAATGCTAACATTAGTATTTTGGTAAATAAACCAGCTGAAGAAGTGCAGTATCAACTTGTATTTTACAATACTAACGGGCAAAAAATATTTGAGTTAGCAGGAAATATGATCGAAGGTGAAAGAGTACTAACGATAAATAGTCGTTTGCTAGCAGTTGATAAATCACAATTAATTTTTGGGAAGCTGACACTTAAAAAGAATTCCACTACAGAAACCCAACTCCATACCTTTAAATTAATGATAGACAGGTAAAAGTACTTATCACTTTTAGTGCAATAATGTGCCTTACAGCTGGCTTTTCAGCTATATTATCATTTGAAATATTCCCTCTTCTAAAATACTATCTCTATTTAGGACAAAGTGATATTGTCATAGAAGTCAATTACTTGGTAAAAATTCTTTCTTAAAAAGTTTCTTTAAAAAAAATTCCTTGTAAGGGTAAATTCTTGTAACGCTCGTCATAGAAGAAAATATTAAAAGTAAATAGAAAATGAGCATTACTACCAGATTTATTTTGAGGCTTCTTTTGAAGTTGTATACATTATTTTTTAAATATCAATTAGCTTTTCTTAGTTTATTTAGAAACGCTTTATTAAAAGTAAAATATACACTCATTTTAA
>JBCDJE010000533.1:0-3672 GCA_038748185.1 Bacteroidota bacterium | reverse complement strand
GTTCAGATTCACTAAGAAGATTGGTTAGTTCTTGATTTTTTTCAACCTCAAATTCTTTAATTTTATATTGGTTGTACTTTCTATAGTTTTCGTGATCCTTCAAATGGGTATGTTCCCAGGGCTTTGACGATCTAAGTTGGTGTCTCAGTGCAGTAAGCCAAGCAATGTGTCTATGAATAAGCTTTTGTTTAAAGCTGTAAAGTTGCTCTTCAGTAAACTCACGATCGGTAAACTGTGTGCTTATATAGTCCATGCACATAATTCCCCACGATCTACTAGTATTTACAATGCCTCCCCATATTTTTCTAGCTTCCCATAGCCTTGAATAGGAATTATTGTTTTTAAAGCCAATATTGAAAGCTACAGCGGTGCCTATCAAACTTACAGGTAATGAAGGCAAAGCTAGCCAATGCCATTCTAAAAAGTAATACAGAAGTGTAGGAAGAGCTGAGATGATGGCGAACCAAACTATATTTTTTCTGGTCCAACGAAGGGTATGATATAAGCTAAATTTTCTTGCTGTGTACATGAGGAAAGCGGAAAATAGGACTAGGTAATTACCATTTAGTAATGCGAAAAATTATATAAGGTGAAAATTTAATAAAGTTGTTGATTTTTTTATGGTGTTGGTTGAATATTTCCTCGAAAATAGATCTGATTTTAGATTTTTATCTCGCACAATAAGTTTGAGTGATGATAAAATTTACTTTAATTTCTTTATTTACCTATCTAGCGTTGTCGGTTACAGCCCAAGAATACAATTTAAGTGGTGTACTTAAAGATAGCGCTAATAATGATCCACTTATTGGAGCGACCATAATACTGAGTAATGAAAAAGATACTACTTCTAAAAAACTTACTACTTCTAATCTTGAGGGGTTATTCACCTTTAATAACCTGGTAAATGGAGATTATCTTTTAAAAATCAGATATATAGGCTACCAAACAATAACTGTGAAACAACAGATTAATGGAAGAAATATTGATTTGGGAATAATAATACTGAATCCTTCGCAAGATATGCTTGATGCAGTAGAGGTAGAAGGTAAGGTTTTACCTGTAGTGCAAAAAGGTGATACTACGCAATTTAATGCCAATGCTTTTAAAACAAATCCTGATGCTACTACTGAAGATCTAGTAAGAAAAATGCCGGGTGTTGTGGTTGAGAATGGAACTGTGAAAGCCCAAGGTGAAGATGTACAGCAAGTTTTAGTAGATGGGAAACCTTTTTTGGAAATGATCCCACATTAGCGCTGAGAAGTCTACCGGCTCAGGTTGTTGATAAAATAGAAGTTTTTGACCAGATGAGTGACCAAGCACAATTCACTGGTTTTGATGATGGAGAGAGCAAAAAAACGATCAATATTGTTACCAAAGTAGAAATGCGAAATGGAACATTTGGTAACCTATACACAGGGTACGGCGATAACGAAAGATATAAAGCAGGAGGGAATATGAACTTCTTTAATGGAGATAGAAGAATCTCTGTAGTAGGCCTTTCCAATAATATTAATGAGCAGAACTTTTCTACACAAGATTTATTGGGAATAGCCAGTAGTAATTCTGGCAGAAGGAGACGACGTCGGCCTGGGGGAGAAAGAAATGGAGGTATTGGCAATAGCAGTTCAACAGGTAATTTCAACAGACAAAGTGGAGATGTAAGCAATTTCTTAGTTGGACAACAAGGAGGAATTAATGAAGCTACTTCAATGGGCTTTAACTTTACTGACAAATGGGGTGAAAAAATTCAAATAAATGGCAGTTATTTTTTTAATTACACTGATAATACCAGCAACCAATCTTTATTAAGAGAAACGATTATAGATGAGTCTACTAACCAACTTTATGAAGAAGCTAGCCTAAATGATAGTAAAAATAACAACCATCGAATTAATGTAAGAATGGAATATGAGATAGATGGTAACAATTCCATTATCTTAACACCGAGCCTTAACTTTCAAGGTTACGAAGCACTAAACAATACTGATGGGGAAAACAGTCTGGTAAATGGAATGCCGCTTAGCAGTTCTACAAATAATTATTTTTCTGATAACGATGGTTACAATTTTTCAAATAATTTACTATACAGACATCGCTTTTCAAAAAGAGGTAGAACTGTTTCGGTTGGACTTAGAACGGCCTTGAACAATCAAAATAATTATTATTCACTGTTAGCTGAAAATGAATTTTTTGATATGGGTATTTCTGAATCGGATAGTATAGATCAGCAATCTTTTTCCGAAACATTAGGAAATACTATATCGGGAAATGTAATATATACAGAACCAATAGGTAGGCGTGGACAGTTAATGTTTAATTTTAACCACTCTTTTACAGATAATGCTTCTGATAAAGAAGTATTTAACCTTAACCCTGAATTAACAATCTACGATCAACTAGATACTCTACTTTCTAACACCTTTGATAATACTTATACTACTAGTAGATCAGGTGTAGGGTATCGATTAAGGTTAAAAAAAGGATTCTTTAATGTGAGATTGAATTACCAATATGCCTTATTGGAAAGTAACCAAGTTTTTCCTGAGACGAGTAATGCAGATTTCAGCCGTAATTTTTCTAACATCTTACCAAACCTTATGTTAATGTATCGATTTTCACAAAATGCTAATTTGCGTTTTTTCTATCGTACCAATACAAATCAACCTTCTATCACACAATTGCAAAGTGTAGTTGATAATACAGACCCACTTTATCTCACAAGTGGAAATCCAGATTTAAAACAAGAATACTCCCATAATCTCATTGCCCGCTATTCTCTTACTAATCCTAATAAGGCTTCTAATTTTTTTGCACTTATCTTTTTAAGGAAAACTGATAATTATATTAGCAATGCTACCTTGATTGCTACTGAAGATACTTTACTCAATAATGGCGTTTTGCTACAAAGAGGTTCTCAGCTAGCAGCTCCGGTAAATTTAAGTGGCTATTGGAGTGCAAGAACTTATGTAACTTATGGAAGACCTATTGCTGCTTTGAAGAGTAATCTCAATTTTGCTACCGGATTTACTTATACCAAAACACCAGGGCTTGTGAATAACCAAGCTACAGTAGCCAATACTTACAATATTAGTCAGGGTGTAGTTTTGAGTAGTAACATTGGCGAAAAAGTAGATTTTACAGCTTCTTATACAGCTAATATTAATTTAGCAAAAAATCGCCTCCAGCCAGAGCTAGAGGGAGATTATTTTTACCATTTAATGAATGTTCGTTCCAATTTTATCTTTTGGAAGGGGCTTGTTTTTAATACTGATATTACCCAATATCTCTACAGAGGATTAGGAGAAGACTTCGATCAAAACTTTACCCTGGTAAACCTGGGCATTGGAAAGAAATTTATGAAAGACGATTGTGCAGAGCTTCGACTAACAGTTTTCGACCTACTCAAACAAAATAATAGTATTACAAGAGATATTTCTGAATCATATGTTGAGGATACGAATACTGAAGTTTTACAGCGTTATTTTATGCTCACTTTTAATTATAGAATCAGACAGTTTAAAACGGGGAAATAGTAAAGCATACAAATCTAGCAGTTAAATTTTTATATTAAGCTTTTCTAAATTTTAGAATTATCCCAATATGGGAAATATTTTAGCTATTCTCTCTTAAATGAATAGATTTTTTTTAGGCTATTATATTGCAATATATAAG
>JBCDJE010000532.1:0-3683 GCA_038748185.1 Bacteroidota bacterium | reverse complement strand
ACCCGATGCCCTGCGCCCCGCCGGAGATGAGTAATGGGTCTGCCTGATTGATACACCCAGTTAGCTGATAGATTGACTCTTTTTGAAAATTGATATTGAAGTATAGCTTGCAAATTGTGGGGTTGATCGTAACTAGCAGGATATTTTTCTCCATTTTCAATCCCTTCGATCCTTATAAAAACCCTGGAATAGGTATAATTTAACCAACCTGTAAGTTTACCCGTATTTTTATGCAATTGAAGTTCCAATCCATAGGCTTCAGCATCGCCGCTAAGCAACTCTCCCTCAATATAGCGATTCATGATCAGCCTTGAGTGATCTTTGTAATATATTTGGTTCTGCATCTGCTTGGCGTATATTTCCGCTTTGAATTCCCATTTTGCATTATTAAGCTGATGTAAATACCCTACAGCAACTTGATCAGCTATTTGTGGCTTTGTTTTTTGACTAGCGGGAATCCAAATATCAAAAACATTAAAGGCCAAATTGGTATTGGTCAATGTATGCAAATATTGCCGAGTATGTTGGTAATTCAACTTAACAGAGTTAGTTCTACTTAGCTGATAACTAATATTTATTCTAGGCTCAAAACCACCATAATTTTTATAAATACGTTTATTAGATTGGCCAATAAGTTCAGTAATTTCCCCATTAGAACCATATAGTATACGTTCATCTGCACTTAATAATTGAAACAAGGAATACCTAAGTCCATAATGCAGATGGATACGCTCACTTGGTTGATACTCATCAGCAATGTATAATGCATGTTCAAGTGCATGGCTTTTAGGAACAGGAGCTACTTCGAATGCTTTGTTTTCTGAATAACCCGGTTGAAAACGGTGATAAGTAGTATGCAGACCAAAACTGATCAAATGTTCAGGGTTTACATACCAACTAAAATCTTGTTTAAATGTAACATTGTTGATATTAGATTTCCAGTTTACCAGAGATGTATTGTCTGACAGATCTATCAAATAATTATAATTACTATACAACAAAGTAGTATTTGAAAATAAACGACTACTAAAAATATGGTTCCAGCGAGCTGTAGCAGTAGCATTGCCCCAGTCTATAATGTATTGCAATGCGCTCACCTTGTTTACATCTCGGCCAAAATACCCGGAAATAAAAATTTTGTCCTTTTCACCCAACCTAAAATTCGTTTTTGCATTGAAATCGTAAAAGTACACTGCCGTGTTCCGTGAAAATTCATCTTGCGAAAATTTTAAAAATAAATCTGCATAGGTTCTTCTGGCAGATATAATGAAAGAGCTTTTTTCTTTTTTTATAGGCCCTTCAAATGTTAACCTAGAGGCTAAAGTTCCAATTCCACCAGAAGCAGCAAATTTTTTATTATTACCTTCTTTCATTCTAATATCTAATACAGATGAAAGTCTTCCACCATATTGGGCAGGTATACCGCCTCTAAAAAATGAAATCTCTTTTAGTGCATCTGAATTAAAAACTGAGAAAAAGCCCATCAAATGGGAAGGGTTATAGACAGGTGCCTCATCCAACAAAATTAAATTTTGATCACCACTGCCTCCTCTTACAAATAAAGTAGAAGAACCTTCTCCCTTTGTGAGTACACCCGAGGTCAACTGCAGTACTTTCATTACATCGGGTTCACCCGCTACTGTCGGTACCTTTTTTAGAGTTTCTATACTGATAGCTGTTTTTCCCATTTGTGGATTCCAAATCCGATCTTCTGGATTTTCCTTACCTTCAACGACAACTTCTTGCAACTTGGCAGTCGAAGGTTCTAAGGAGATACTTATTGTGGTATCAGTGTACAAATCTAATTTAAATGAAAAAGGGGTATAACCTATATAATTACCTATAAATTCATAACTACCTACCGGCAAATTCATCGCATAATAACCGTATGCATTGGATACCGTACCTCTACCTGGTAATTCCTTTACCATTAGAGTTGCCCCAATCAGTGTTTCTCCCGTTTCTGCATCTCTGAAATAACCATTGAGGGTACTTCTACCTTGACGCTCTTCTCTTTTTTCTCTAACCAAATACACCCGACTACCTTTACTAAAAAAAGTAATTCCTGTTCCTTCAAAAAGTGCCTTTAAAACCTCACGAAGTGGCATTTGGGTAAAACTGATACTTTTTTTATTATATACCCATCTATCCGACTGATAGGCAAAAGTAAAATCTCCTTGAGTCTCTAGTTGCTTTAAGATATTTGCATATGGTTGGTTCGTAACGCCAATATCAATAAGTACATCTAGTGGGTCTTCTTGGTAATATCCAAGAGCATTTGTGTATACTAGCAATGAAAGTACATGCAGTAGCATACATTCTTTAATTATTGAAATCATAAAAATTAATTAATCTATTTTATTGATCGTTACAACCTTTCCCTGTAACTAAATAGGTATTTTCATTTTTAGCTGAAACCTTGAGTAGAAATAAAGTATCAAGTAGTTCCCATACATTTTCAATAGGTTCTTGATTAAAAGTAGCGGTAATCAAACAAGCTTTATAGGTATTTTCGACAGCTTCAATATGTATACCGTAAACTTCTTCAAGCAATTTGAATACCTCATAAAGCTGAGTATTTTCAAATACCAGTCTCTTGGTTTTCCACGCTAACAAGTTTTGATTTTTTTCAACTGACTTCACGACTTTACCACTTTGGCGATCAAGTACTGCCATTTCTGCAGGGTCAAGGATTACTTTTTGGCTTACATCAGCTTGTTTATAAAAAGCCACTTTGCCAGACTCCAATAGTACTTGTTCAACATTAGTAGTTGAAACAGCCATAAACTCGGTACCCAGCACTTTTATTTGAGTTTCAGCGCCTGTTACTAAAAAGGGCTTATCAGGATCTTCTGTTACATCAAAATAAGCTTTTCCATGTAATCTTACTTCTCTAATTGTTACTTCAAACTTTTCAGGATATGTCAACCGACTGCCAGGTGAGAGCCAAACTTTAGTACCATCTGGCAATGTACGCAAAGTTACCTGATCAGTTGCCTGCCAATTTATCACAGCGTTGTTCCATTGAGACAACCAAAGTCCTGCTACAATTAAAAGCAATATTATCGCAGCGGCATATTTCCATTTGAAAATAGGCATTTGTATTTGTTTGGGTTCAAGCTGTGTACGTTGATCAATTTTTTGCCATGCTTCTTTAGCGCTAACCAATGGCGTATTCTGCTTAACAGAAAGAAGCCATATTTTTTGCCAGTCCTTAAACATTGCTAGGTTTTCATTAGACTCATTCAGCCAAATTTCTAGATCTTTATTTTCCTGATCAGTTGTTTCTCCTTTTAGGTAACTGATTATAAATGCTTCATCCATTGCTATGTGTTTTAAGACTTTAATTGCCTTTTCTTATAGAGACAGGAAAAAACAGCAGGAGGGGGAGTTGGACTACAGAAATTTTTAAATATTGGTATATTTATAATATTTTATTACTGATTATCAGTTATTCAATATACTTGTAAAAGATCAATGTAGAGCTGAAAAAACACTCAAAGGATTACCTGACGCTATACAAGAAGGTTTTGATTTGAGTCATTATACTGTTACAATAGTTCGGTAAAAATTAAGCGGCTATAGCGCCGTAATACAAAATGGCATTGATTGCCTGTTTATTTTTTTGAATCTCGGGTTCAACCTGAAAGCTTTCAAAAAACAAATTCAGCATTCCTTCATTT
>JBCDJE010000531.1:0-3704 GCA_038748185.1 Bacteroidota bacterium | reverse complement strand
TGAAAGGGAAAAAGAATTATGCATCTAGTAATATTAATAATAGAGCTGAGAGCAGGGATTTACAACTAGCATATACATTTGATCATTACTGTCAAAAATACTTTTTAACTCATTTTTCAGTAAAAGATATTGCCAGAAAAATGAATATATCTGCCAAGTATCTATCCGAAATAGTAAGTAAAATAACTGGAAAAAAAGCTTTGGCAATTCTTAATCAATATCGCATTAATTATGCTAAAGGATTATTATTACAAACTAATATGACTCCTACGCAAATCGCTTATGAACTCAATTTTGAGAATCCGGGCTACTTTTTTACATTTTTTAAAAAAGCGACTGGCTTAACTCCTCTCCAATTCCGGCAAATTTAGAGTCCTTTCCGGTTTTTTTTGACCTTTTATCACCTATGATACCTTGATATTTGCTGCATGTTTATGTAATTGAAAATTGCTAATACCTTTTTAAAGCCTTTATTCAAAGCATTAAAAAAATCAGTAAGAAAATATTTTCTGAAGTAGATAAAAAACATCGTAGTCTCTAAGTGTTTTAAAATGATGCTTGCGAAATAATAAGGGTTATAGGCTAAGGCTTTTCATATAACTTGTATTTAACTATTTTTTATTAAAATCGCTAGTGAAAGCATGGAAGCAAAGCAAAATATTCAGGATATCTCAACTATTGAAAACTTAATTAAAAAAGAGTATATTTCTCTTTGGACTAAAACAAAAGAAGACCCCTTCCGAATCGAACTCTCAGAAAATCTCTATTTAACAACCAACGAACTCATAATTATTGATCCAGACCTGCACGTTGTAGATACTTCGATACCAACAAGAGTAGCTAAGTATGATACAATTCTCCCACTTTGGGCAGCACCTTGGGAAAATGTATTAGAAGGGGGTATTAAAGAGGTTTATGATTTAAAAGTAGCATATAATAATGATTGGGCATTGGTTACTTTTGATGCTACTGGTAAAATGCTTTTTACAAACAATGAGCATATGTCAATCTTTAGAAATGTGACCCAACTTTGGGTGAAAACATTAGAAGGATGGAGAATTAAACATGAGCATGTTTCTGATGGACAACAAGCCAAGAATTAACTGGTTGACTATTTTTAAACAAAGGTATGGGGTGATTTAAGTAATAATGAACCCCAGTTCTCATAATATGAAATCTAGCAATAGACATGTAATACTATTTTCTATAAACTGTAGACAAAACAATTGATGCGACAACTGCTATTTATTCTGTCACAGTTAATTCTACAGATTCATATTCTACTGAAGAAGTGCCAATCATTAATTCAAATACTCCTGGTTCTACTACATACTCCATATTAATATCCCAGAACTTGAGCATTTCTGGTGTGATTTTAAAGCTCACCTTTTTTACTTGCCCCGGTCGGAGATTTACTTTCTGAAAGGCTTTTAATTCTTTTACCGGGCGGGTTACTGAACTTACCCGATCTCTAATGTATAACTGGACAATCTCATCACCTCTTAAATCACCGGTATTGGTAATATCAACTTCAACTGTAGTAGTTTCATTTTTGGCAATAGTGTTTTTAGTCAAAGTAAGACCGCTGTACCTGAAGTTTGTATAAGATAACCCATAACCAAATGGGAATAAAGGAGAAATATCACCGAAAAGATAGCCTCTACGAGCAGTAGGTTTATGATTATAAAACGCAGGAAGATGTCCTACTGATCTTGGTATTGTGCAAGGAAGTTTACCAGAAGGGTTGACTTCACCAAATAATACATTTGCTAATGCACTTCCACTTTCCTGCCCTAAATACCAGCATTCCAGTAAGGCGTGTGTATTATCTGCCAAAAAATCTATTTGGAGTGGTCTACCATTAAAAAGTACAGTAATAATTTGTTTCCCTGTTTTTAAAAGCTCATTAAATAGCTTTTCTTGGTTTCCGAAAAGTTGTAATGAAGCTCTATCACCCATATGTGTTTCAGACCAAGCTTCTCTTGAAGTAAGTTCATTCCCACCAACAACTAAAATTACTATATCGCTTCTTTCGGCAAGTGTAACAGCATGTTTAATTCGTTTAAGATCTTCTTGTGGATCAGGTAATACTACAGGATCTAAATACCAGCTTCCTTCTTCAGTAATACGGCATCCTTCTCCATAAACTACTGAGATATCTTCTCCTTGTAAGTAATTTTCTATCCCTTTTAAAGCCGTTACAAAATATGGTGGTACATCACTATAACCACCTAATAAGGTCTTATTGGCATTAGGACCAATTACCGCAATGGTTTTATAATCGTCGGCATTTAGTGGTAGTAAATTGTAGTCGTTTTTGAGTAAAGTAATAGATTCTTGTGCTGCTTCCAAAGCGAGTTTGCCGTTTTTTTCAGACCCGACAAATCTTTCTGCATAGTCAGCATTTACATAAGGTTTATCAAAAATCCCTAAAAGAAATTTGGCGTACAATTGCCGTGCAACAGCACTATCTAGTAAAGCCATAGGCAACTCTCCACTTTTAAAAGAATTGCTTAATACGGGGTAGTCAACCATATCAGGTAGTTCAATATCAACTCCGGCTTTTATGGCTAGCTTAGCAGCTTCTTTACTACCTTCTGCAACATGATGTAACCTGTATAAATCGCTAATAGCACCGTAGTCTGAAACTACATATCCTTTAAAACCCCATTCTTTACGCAATACTTCTTGTAATAACCATTGGTTTGCATGGGAAGGCACACCGTCGATTTCATTATAAGAAGCCATAACACTATGTACATTTCCTTCAGTAACGGCTTTTTTAAAAGGAGGAAAAAATATTTCCCTTAATTCTCGCTCTGAAATATTAGCAGGTGCTGTATTCGTCCCTGATTCTGGTTGCCCATGCCCAGTCATATGTTTTAATGTTGCTAGCATGTGTTTATCGTTAATTTCAGGTCCTTTGCCCTGAAATCCTTTAACAGCAGCAATGCCCATTTGTGAAACCAAGTAAGGATCTTCACCGAAAGTTTCTTCAAATCTGCCCCAACGTGCATCTCTGGCTACATCTACTACTGGACTTAGAGCTTGGTGTGCCCCCCTAGATCTGGCTTCTTCTGCTACTAGACTAAATATATTTTCTATCAGTTCAGTATCCCAAGTACTGGCTAATGCAATAGGTTGAGGGAAACTGGTGCCATCTTTAGCGGCATGTCCATGTAAACACTCTTCATGAAAGATTACAGGGATGCCCAAGCGGGTGTTTTCTATAAAATGGCGTTGCATTGTATTCGTAAATATTGCCATATTTCGAGCAGAACGATTTTGTGCATTTCTGTCCATTGCCTCACTTGGTCTACCAATTTGCCCGATACCGTATGGCAAATTCTTGCTGGCTTTTACAGGATCAAAATTGCCATTTTGATCAAGGATCAATTCATTTTTTTGATTCCATATACATACAATTTGCGCCATTTTTTCTTCTAAGGTCATTCTTCCCAGCAGATCATTCACTCTAGTCGTGATATCATTTCTATTATCCTTATAAGGTGGAAGGTTTTTTCGTTGGGCATTACTTTGAAAACAAAAGAAAAGTAATAGGTAAAAAAGTAGGAAAAAATATTTTTTATTCATCTCAATGAACAAGTGTAGGAAATCTAAAAAGTTTAAGCATGCAATTTAAGTACTTTACTATTTAAAAAGTTGAATTCATTAAGCAATTTAAGGATTAGGGCTATTCTACC
>JBCDJE010000530.1:0-3712 GCA_038748185.1 Bacteroidota bacterium | reverse complement strand
GGTATGGAAAAACGAAAAAATAAGAGCGAGTTAGTACTCGCTCTAAACTAGATGGACTTTGGTATAAAACTTCCTACCATGTCCTCTTTCGGGTAATTAAATTTACTGATTTTTATTTGTTTTTAAACACAGTATCAATGGTAAAAAAGAAAGTGAAAAGACTTGTGTCCAACAATTACTAGCTGGACAAGCGCTTTTAAAACAAAAAGTCACAGCCGATGCACTTCATTTATCACCTACCCTGACAACGCTTATAGAACAAGAAGGAGGTAAATATCTGATTGGACTCAAAAAGAACCAAAAAGGAATCTATGAAGATATGGAATCAGCAAGCCGGTATTTAGCGATAAGTAAACAGCAGACCACTCTCGAAAAAGGTCATGGTCGTATAGAAACCAGGCATTATCAACAATATGATATCAGTAAGCTGTATTTTGATAGACACTGGCAAAAAAGTGGATTTCATTCTTTATTTAAAGTGGACAGGAAACAAGTTGAGATAAAAACAGATAAAGAATTCTCGGAAACTGCCTATTACATCTCTAATGTAGAGCCAAACAAAAATGATAACTATTTTCAAGTGATACGAAAGCACTGGTCTGTTGAAGTATGTAAGAATAGAGTTTAGTAAGAGGGTTGATATACTAAAGCTTTCCCTCTGTTTTTTTGGGCTTAACAGGTATAAAATACCCATCTTTCATTTTATACTCCACACCATAAACTGTAATTAGCTCTCCTTCTAACTTAATTTTAAGATCGGTGATGTCTTTTTCTAATGTATGGATTGAACCACCTGTAGCATAAGCTATTTTTAAATAATGTGGATGAATAACAGGTGCTTCTTTTGTACCACAAAGTATTATTCTAATAGGAACATCTATATTTTCTGCTAATGAAATATCTCTCACTGCACTTTTATTATCAGCTATGAGAATTACTTCGTTAAAATCTTCACTGTTATTTATAGCATATAATAAAGCTTCAACATCATTTTCTTCGCTATCTCCACCGTTACCTTCCAACATTACTTCCCGCATCACATTTATTACATCTTTTATATCGTAAGGTTTAGCAGTGTAGATACCACCTGTTTCACCAATCACTTTTTTACTATTTTCTGTAAGGTTACCGTCATTAAAAAAAATGAGTTTTTTTACAGCTTTTTTTTTCATATTTAAACGATGCCATAGAATAGCTTGCGCACCGTAATCATACATGCTTCCTGTCCAATCTTTTATAATGAGCATATCCCGCCAATCAGGGTTTCTCTCAAATACTTTAAACACTACAGAATCTTCAAAATCAACACGACCAGTGACAATCTTTCTAACATTATTAAGAGAGGCACGAAGACTTTTAGGCAATACAGGCCTATATTTAACAACTGCTCCATGAAACATCTTTTTCGCTTGTACTTCATTCTCGCAAGCTGTCTGTAAAATAAGGTTCCACTTTATATCACTTGTGCCGCCAGCCTCTTTAAGTATTTCTTTTACTGAATTTATTCTTCTGGTAAGTAATGTATCATAGTTTGTGCGCCAATCTTCTTTTTTCCTAGGATATTGGGTAAAAATCAAGTCTATTTCAACTATTTTCTTTTCTCTAACATCTTGTAGCCAAGCTTCAGGGTTTTTTATTGCTGATTGTGCATACTCCATCCTAAAAATAGACTGATACTTACTTTGTTGAAACTCATATTTAGGAATTTCTAAATAATTGAAGCGAAGAGTATCATTAAAAGCATATCCTATATTTGGTAGAATAAAGATTGGAAAAATTAGTATTACAGCAATATGAAAAGCTAATACTTTATCTGCCTCAAATACTGTTTTCATAAATCAATCCCCTTAAAAAATAGTATAATTTTCTTATTGTCAGCCCGTTATCTGATTCATTATCATATTAATATAGGTGATTTTTGTAACGAGACAAAGGCTTCTTTAAAAAATGCAAAATTAACGCCGAAATTAATTAGATATTACTCTCAACAAAATCAGGAAATTAAAATTCAATTACCTATGCGTCTTAATTATAAAGCTATTTTGGTATTGGGATTACTTTTGTCTTCTTTTTATCTAAATGCACAAACATGGCAAGAATATTATTCACAAGGAAGAACTGCAATAAAAAAGGAAGATTATAAAAATGCTGTTACAGTTCTGTTGAAAGCAAGAATTATGGTCGCAGAGCAAATGGATAATAAAAATGAGACTTATAGAACTATTGTAAGCAACTTAGCAAAAGCATATTTTTTAAGAGGCGATTACGGCGATGCTACAGTTAACTACCGAGACCTCGAAAGAGCCTTTAAAGAAGATAGAGCAACTTCTAAGAAAGAATATGCCGATATGTTAGAAGCTTTAGCTAATAGTTACGAAGCAGACAAGAAGATACCTAAAGCTGCAAGCTACTATCAACAAGCGCTTACTGCAAGAGAAAAAATTCAAGGAGCAGGACATAAAGATTACTATGAGACCATGATACAATTTGCCAATCTTTGTATGAAAGTTAAGAAGTATGATGTAGCAGGTAATCTTTACGCTAAATTATACGATTATGGAAAAACTGGCTATAAAGGTGAACCCGAAAAGTATCGCCAAATAATTAAAAGTTATGCCGATTTGCACTTTTTTACACATAAATATGAAAAAGCTACAAAGCTATATGAAGAATATAAAAAGAAGGCTATAACTGATAAAGCAGATAAAATAGAATATTTATTTTCTGTCAAATACACAGCACAGTCACACAAAGGCTTAGGAAATAAAGAAAAGATGATCGCTGGTTATAAAGATTTCTTAAATCTTTATAAAGAAGTAGAAAAAGATAATAATGAAGAATACTTAAAAGAAATAGCCGAAATTGTCGACATATTAAAAGAAGAAAATGCTTACTTAGCTGCCATTGAAATACTCAAAATCAAATCAAATTTATTGACAAATAACTCTATAGATAAAGTAAATACTATAAACGAAATAGGAAGAATTTATAGCAAAGCTGAAAAGTACGATGAAGCTGAAAAGTCTTTTTCAGAAAGTTTAGCAATGCTTAAAAATATGGGTAAAGAGAAAGATCCTGCATACCCGGCAAGTCTAGATGAACTGGGGCGATTAAAATTTGCCCTAAATAAAACTGATGAAGCTGAAAAGATTTTTAAAGAAGCACAGCAGTTAAGAAAAACTCATCTAACTGAAAAACATCCAGATTATGCTACAGGTCTTGATAGCTTGGCTGCTTTTTATATCCTATTAGAAAAATATAGTGAAGCAGACACATTATTAACCAAAGCAATAGCAATTAAAGGAGAGAACTTAGGAAAAGAACATGCTGAATATGGCAATTCATTGGCATTATTAGGTAAATTAAAAGCACAATTAAAGGCTTATGACGAGGCAGAAAAATTACTTCAAGAGTCAGCAGGAGTAGCAGCTAAATACTATGGAAGAATGAGTTTTGAATATGCAATTAATACAAAAAGTATTGCAGATCTATACAAATTGCAAGTGAAATACAAAGAGGCGATAATATATTACAGGCAATCACTTGGTATTTTTGAAGGAATTGGAAAAGGGAAAAGTCCTTACACTACATCAATTTATAGTAGCATAAAAGAAGCAAGTGAAGCCCAAGAATAAATAGTCAATAACATCTTGTAAGTATCAGAAGCTGCCTTTACATTAGGCAGCTTTTTTATTTTTCACTAAAAATATTC
>JBCDJE010000529.1:0-3726 GCA_038748185.1 Bacteroidota bacterium | reverse complement strand
TTTATCTTTCCAAACGCGACTAAACCAAAATAAGAAATATATTAAGACAGGAAATAAAGCAATGTTAAGAAAAATCACTTTGTTGAAGTCGAAATAGGTAGTAAAATATATCCCAAAACCTACCATAGCCAATGCAAAAAATAGTATGGTAAAGATAAAAGTACCTCTTATGCCTAACATTCGGCTTATAGTTAAATCTCCTCTTTTTGCATCTTCTTCGTGTTGATAAATCTGTGTCATAGGATAAGAACCCATTAATAAAGCAGTACTTAAACTTGCGGGGAAAAGAATCTCTTTTGAGAGTAATTGCGCAAAATTAAGTTGATTAAGCGCCATATAAGTGGCAAGAAACATAAAACCTCCTTGAAAAATAGTTACTACTAGCCAACTAATAATTGGATATTTTTTCAATCGAATTTTATCATTACTGTAAGCCCTTGAAATCGAACCATAAATAAAGCACATAAGTGCAAATTGCCAGCCTGCCAAAAATCCAATAATTACAGCAAGTGCATCAAAAAGTAAGGAATAATATAATAACTCTTTATGTGTTTTCGGAGGCTCTTTTAGCCCACCAATACTTTTTTCGTCCTTATCAAACCACGAATTGTAGCCGTTACTAGCCGGATATAAAAAAAGGTGTAATGAAAAAAAAGTGATAAGTAATTTATCAATAGATAGTTCAGGCGATACAGAAACGGCAAATAGAAATACAGGCATTAATAAAAATGAGAAAGGAATTCTCAAGTGTAATAAGGTTGATTTTTTCATGAATTTGCTACCTTATTATTGAGGATAAAACATATCATACTTTTTTCCAGAAGAAAGGTGAAAATAACATAAGTACAGTAAATAATTCAAGTCGTCCAAGCAACATGAAAAAGGCAAGAATCCATTTGGTTATACCCGGAAGAGCAGCAAAATTATTTACTGGACCAACTTCTCCTAAGCCCGGACCAACATTTCCTAAACAAGTGGCTACAGCCCCAATTGAAGTCATAAAATCAACTCCACAAAGCGCTATAAGTATTGCGCCTGCAGCAAAAATAAAAACATAGATCATGATAAATGCCAATACATTATAGGTGATATTTTGAGAAACAGCTTTATTATTAAAACGCACAGGAATAACAGCTGAAGGATGTAATTGTCTTTTTAACTCTAATGCACTGTTTTTTAGCAGTATAATATGGCGGACAATTTTTACACCTCCAGCTGTAGAACCAGCAGAGCCGCCTATAAACATAAATACAAAAAAGAGTAAGGTTAAAAAGGGGGTCCACTGCGTATAATCTGCGGATACATAACCTGTAGTGGTAATGATAGAAACAATTTGAAAAATAGTGTCTCTAAATGCTTTCTCAAAGCTTTGATCGGTTACCAAAAATACGGTAAGGGCTACTATTGCTGTAAAAACTAGGATGCCACCTAAATAATACCTAAATTCTTCATTGTGCCATATCTGCTTAAATTTACCTTTAAATGCGAAATAGTTTAGTGTAAAACTAGTTCCTGCTAGAAACATAAAAAAGGTAATAATATATTGAACGTAAGGACTGAAGTCAGCTGCTGATGTATTTTTTGTAGAAAAGCCACCGGTTGCCATAGTGGTAAGACTATGATTGAGAGCGTCGTAGAAAGTCATATTTCCTAGCATAAGCAATATACACTCTAAAGCTGTAATGCCTAAATACACAAGCCAAAGTCTTTTAGCTGTAGCTTGTATACGAGGTTTTAACTTATCTGGCGTGATTCCTGGGGCTTCCGCTACAAAAAGCTGCATACCCCCGATACCTAAGAAAGGCAAGATTGCTACAGTAAGTACAATTATTCCCATACCACCAATCCATTGAGTAAGGCTACGCCAAAATAAAATACCTTTATGCACCGATTCAATGTCAGTAAGAATAGAAGCTCCGGTCGTAGAATATCCTGAAATGGTCTCGAAAAAGGCATCGGTATAATTCGGAATAGCACCACTAAAAATATAGGGTAGGGCACCAAATGCCGACATAGTAAGCCAGCCTAATGTTACTATAATGTAACCGTCTCTTTTTTTGAGTTCTTTATTTTTTGAATCTTTATACCTAAACCAACATACAAAGCCGACAATATAAGTTAAAATACCTGCTACTAGTAAAGCTTTCCAATCACT
Organism: Bacteroidota bacterium; assembly: GCA_038748185.1. Lineage (GTDB taxonomy): Bacteria > Bacteroidota > Bacteroidia > Cytophagales > Flammeovirgaceae > Chondrinema. Next base: position 1,571 of record JBCDJE010000529.1, on the reverse strand, counting down.
TTCACCAAAATATATGGAGAAAGGAAGGCAAAGCAACATAAAAAGTCCATTAATGATTAGCAGTAAACCAACTATGCTAACAATTATTTTGAAGTTAAACCTCATTTAAAAAAGTCTTCAACTTTATGAATGCACTCAGGTTTTGAGAGGACCACCACACGATCGTTTTCTTCAAAGCAAAAGTTACCCATAGTAATGAAAGCTTGTCCTCGCCTTATTACCCCGCCTACTATCGCTGTTTTTGGAAACTTTAACTCGCTTAATGGTTTACGAGTAATTTTTGAATCTCTTTTAACTACAAACTCTAGTATTTCAGAATCAGCTCCATGGATACTGGTTATGGCAATTATATGCCCTTCTCTAATGTATCGAAAAATAAAGTTAGCTGCGATTAACTTTTTATTAATCATGGTATCTACTCCTATATTTTGCGATAGGTGTATGTAATCCATATTTTCAACCAATGCGATAGTTTTTTTTACACCGCGATTTTTGGCAACTAAGCTAGAAATAATATTTGTTTCAGAATTACCAGTAACAGCAATAAATGCATCTACATTTTCTATCCCTTCTTCTTCTAGTAACTCCACTTCTCTACCATCGCCACTTATTATTAAGGCCTCTTGTAAAGTTTCGGCAAGGTCAAAACACTTGTTTTTGGACTTTTCAATGAGTTTAACATTGTATTTTGGGCAAAGCTCTTTGGCAGCATGTATACCTACTTTGCTGCCGCCAAGTATCATAATATTCTTTATCTTTTCACGCTTCTTTCCGGTTAATTTCAAAACACGGTCTATGCCTTCGGGTAATGCGATATAATAAACATGATCGTTAAGCTGAAATCGCGTGTCTCCTCTGGGGATAATGGTTTTATTGTCTCTTAAAATGGCAACTGTAATAAAATTTAGATCGGGATTTAGGTGTATAGTCTCTGCTAGTGTTTTATTATTCAGTGGGTCTTGTTCATCAATGCTAATCCCGATTAGTGAGAGCTTTCCACTTTCAAAATCGAATACATCTGTGGTAGCTGCTTCTTTGAGTAGGCGCTTGATTTCTTTTGATGCTAAGGCTTCAGGCGAAATAATTTCATCAACTCCTAAGCTTTTAATCCCTTCTTCATCTTTTTCTACGATAAACTCTGTATTACTTACCCTAGCAATGGTTTTTGCTGCACCTAATTTTTTGCCAATTAGTGCCGTCATTAAGTTGTTTTCTTCGAATGAAGTAACTGAGATAAGTAAGTCTGCTTCTTGTATATTGGCTGCTTTTAGTACATTATAAGAGGTGGATTTACCTTTAACAGTGGCTACATCGAGGTGATCAGTCGCGTATTGTAATTTTTCTTGGCTGGTATCAATTAATACAATATCATGATCCTCATTTGCAAGTAGTTTTGCAAGGTGAAAACCAACATCACCGGCCCCTGCAATAATAATTTTCATGTTCTTGAGATTTACCCTTTACAGGTTGTTAGCTTTATTCTTTTTACAAAGATTGTTTATATATATTTTGTGTTTCTAAGTAAATTGGCTGAATTCAAAAAAGTAAAATTAGTACTAACTCCAATTTTC
>JBCDJE010000528.1:0-3726 GCA_038748185.1 Bacteroidota bacterium | reverse complement strand
AAAATGGGTAGGCTTTATTCTTCTAACAGCTTGTGCGACAAACAAGACGTATTATAATCCTGAAAATACGTCTTGGGAGTCTTATGTGCACAAAGAAGAAGCAATTTATGAAACTGTTTTCCTTTTAGGAGATGCTGGAAAGCCTTCTCGGCAGCCTTTAGAGCCGGCTTTTAAATATTTAAAGCAGCAAATGGATGAAGCTGGGGCCAAAAGCCATATCATTTATTTAGGGGATAATTTATATCCTAGAGGGCTTTCTGATAGTACTTCTATAACTCGAAAAGAGGAAGAGTTACATCTACTAACACAAGTAGAGTTATTAGAAAATTACGAAGGGAAAGGTTTCTTTATTCCCGGTAACCACGATTGGGCGCAAGGTAGACCTTATGGATTTCAAAGAATTTTGAACCAAGGTAAATTTATTGAGAGCCTGAGCGATAAATACCCGGTCTCATTTTTACCTGCTAAAGGTTGCCCCGGTCCTGAATCTTATAACATTGGTGATGACATTGTTTTAATTTTTATAGATACACAATGGTGGTTGCACCGGCATGATAAACCTGGTATTGAGTCAGGATGTGAGGCAAAGACAGATGATGAATTCCTAATACAGCTTGATGATATAGTAAAAAGAAATTACGATAAAAAGATTATTGTTGCAGCACATCATCCGCTAATAAGTAATGGTTTACATGGAGGGCATAGTATGCCACAAAATCACCTTTTTCCTGTTTTAGGATCAATCTACGTATTTTACAGAACTATTCTAGGAAATATTCAGGACATTCCTCATCCTCGTTATAAGATGATGAAGAAAGCTTTTCAGGAAATATTTAGCCAGCATCCTAACTTAATGTATGTTTCAGGGCACGACCACAGCTTGCAGTATTTACCTACTGATAATACCCATTTTATTATTAGTGGTTCAGGTTGTAAAACTGATTACGTTGTGAGAAGAGAAAAAGCCGCTTTTGCCGTTGCAGAAAAAGGCTTTGGAAGAATAGACTTTTACAAAAGTGGAGAAGTATGGCTTAGCTTTTTTATGCCAGAAGGCGATGGGAGTACTGGTAAATTACTTTATCGCAAAAAACTAATAACACAAGATGAAAGTAAAGCTTTTGCAAACAAAGAAGAAACCGTTAACAATATTATAACAGGAAGTACGAAAGGTGCAGCAGTTGACGGGCTACATGCCAATGGTTTTAAGAAATTTCTGCTAGGAGAGAATTATAGAAAAGAATGGCGGCAACAAATAGAGGATGTGCCAATTTTCGATATTGGTAAAGAGCACGGTGGACTTACAATTGTAAAAAGAGGAGGAGGGATGCAGACAAAATCTTTGCGCTTAGAAGCAAAAGATGGGAGGCAATATGTATTGCGATCTATTGAGAAGTTTCCTGAAAAAGCTGTCCCAGTAGCATTAAGAGGTACAGTAGCAGCTGATATTGTAGAAGATCAAATATCGGGTTCTCATCCTTATGGCGCTTTAGTCGTACCCAAACTAGCTGAGCAAGCAGGGGTCTATCATACCAATCCACAACTAGTTTATTTACCAGACGACCCCAGGCTGGGTATTTATAGACAAGATTTTGGCGATGGACTTTATTTGTATGAAGAAAGACCGGATGATAAAAAATGGAAAGATGCTTCACACTTTGGTAATCCTAAAGATATTATTGGTACTGATGATGTTTTAGAAAAAACTAGAGAAGACAACGATGATTTGATAGATCAGCAACATGTACTCAAATCAAGATTATTTGATATGTGGATTGGAGACTGGGATCGGCATGAAGATCAGTGGCGTTGGGCTGAATACAAAAATAAAAAAGAAGACTATAAATACTATCGACCTATACCAAGAGATAGAGATCAAGCCTTTTTTAATGCGGGTGGCATAGTGATGACAGTAGGAACGCGCAAATGGGGTATGAGAAAATTTCAGGGTTTTAAAGACCACTTGAGAGATCCGGCTGGTTTAGGCTTTAATGCTCGTTTCTTTGATCGTACTTTTCTTACTGAGCCTGACTTAGCAGATTGGATGGATGCTACTAAAAAAATGAAAGCATCTATGACCGATGAAATAATTGAGAAAGCAATAAAAGGATATCCAAAGGAAATATATCAACTTCAAGGAGATGAGATTATTAGAAAACTCAAAGCCAGGAGAGATAATTTAGAAGAATATGCCAGAACATTTTATTTATCCTTAGCCAAAGAAGTTAACGTACTAGGCTCTGATAAGCACGAGTATTTTAAAATAGAGCGACTGAATGATGCAGAAACTAGGGTAAGGGTATGGAAGAGAAAAAAAGATGATAGCGAACTTAAACACCTTATGTACGATCGCACTTTCAAAACCTCAGAAACCAAAGAAGTAAGGCTTTATGGTTTCGATGGAGAAGACGTATTTGATATTGAGGGTGATGTAAATAAAGGTATAAAAGTGAGAATAATTGGGGGTGATGATGATGATGTAGTTAATGATAAATCGAAAGTAGCAGGGCCTATTAAGAAGAATTTATTCTACGATAATAAAACAGGAGATAATTCACTAATCACTAGTGGTGAAACCAAAGATAAAAGGTCAGATAACACTGAGGTAAATCTATATGATCGACGGGAATTTAAGTACGATTTATTAGCACCTGCTGCCTTTTTTGGTTTTAATCCTGATGACGGTGTTTTTATTGGAGGTGGTGCTAGGTTCGTAACACATGGTTTTAGAAAAAGCCCTTACAAAACATCTCACTTGCTTAGAGCGAATGTGGCGCCTAGAACCCGATCTTATAATTTGGCTTATAACGGTGAGTTTATCGGTCTTTTTGCCAAAACTGATTTATTGGTTAATATGGAGATTACAGTACCAAGTGCAGTTAATTTCTTTTATGGTAATGGAAATGAAACTGTTAACCAGAGAGAAACTGCAGGAAATCAATTTCATAGGGTAAGATATGACAGATTTTTTATTGAGTCTATTTTGAGAAAAAGATGGCAACAAGATAAACACGACCTGCAATTAGGCTTTTCTTTTCAAAATATTGAATTAGAAGATGAGGATAGAGCTACAGAAGATAGATTCATTTATCAATACATAAACTCGTTGCCTGATGATGAGCAAATAGATGTTTTAGAAAACGCAAAAACATTTACAACACTATTTACCCAATATGTATTTGATAATAGAGATAGTAAGATCATACCTACTAGGGGCATTCATTTTTTAGCCAATGTTGCTAATGTATCCGGTGCTGAAGAGCAAGACAGAGATCAGGTTTCGTACTGGAATTTTAGGAGTAATTTTTCTTTGTATCTCAGTACAGGGCAGAGTAATTCAAGATTTAATACAACTTGGGCAACACGAGTAGGAGGCGCCATAAACCGGGGTGATTATGAAGAAATATTTCAGTCAAACTTTTTGGGAGGTTTTAGTAATCTGCGGGGCTACAGACGGATGCGTTTTGCCGGAGAAAGAAGTTTTTATTGGAACAATGATGTAAGGATAAAACTATTTAACTTTCGTACTTACCTATTACCGGGGCAGTTTGGTATTCATGGTATATATGATATTGGTAGAGTTTGGGTTGATGGACAGAATTCAGATAAACTACATAAAGGTTATGGAGGTGGTATTTGGGTTACACCATTTGGTGCAGCGGTCATTTCATTAGATATTACTCGATCTGAAGAAGAAGATTTCTTACCTTTCGTAAGGTTTGGTTTTTT
>JBCDJE010000527.1:0-3738 GCA_038748185.1 Bacteroidota bacterium | reverse complement strand
TTTTTTGTAACAAAACCTAAAGCCCCCTTATAATACAAACCCTCAATCCATACAATGACCCCGAAAATAATTGTATAAATTACTACTCGAAAGTAACCGTACTTTACTGTGATTATAATATAAAGGGTGAGGTATAGATTTATTCATGTATTAATAGTTTTTTACTTTTCTGTTTAAAAAATGTTCTTATACTCTTATCTAATTGGTGAATTTCTACTAAGAACCCATCATGCCCATAGGTAGAATTGATTTCTTCATATGTTACATTTTTTATGCCTCTTACGATTAGTCTTTGTTCAGGTACAGGAAAAAGGATATCTGTTGTAATGCCAATAACTTGAGTATAAGCTTTTATATGTGATAAAGCCTCTATTACAGTACCCCTGCCTCTAGCAATATTATGTGAATCCATTGCTTCTGAAAGTATCCAGTAAGAAAAAGAATTAAACCTTTTACTAAGTTTTTCTCCTTGATATTGTTGGTAAGATGATGCCTTAAAAATATTTTTCAATTCATTAGAATCTTCTGATTGAGTTTTTTCATAAGTTTCATAATTTCTATATGATAGCATAGCAATGGCTCTTGCAGCTTTCATGCCTTCTAAGCCTGCTTTAGGTTGACTATCCTTCCATGTAGGGTCAGCTTGTATTGCCATTCTTTGAGTTTCATTAAATGCAATACCCCATGGTGAATGTTTAGCATTTGAAGACATTAATACCATGTTCTCAAAAAGGTTGGGGTGAGTTACTGCCCATTCTAATGCTTGTTGACCTCCTAATGAGCCTCCTGTAAGTGTATGAATTTTTTCAATTTTTAGATGGAGTCTTAATATTTCTAAAGTAGCAACTATATCTCTTATAGTAATTTTTGGAAAGTTATGGAAAAAAGGTTTTCCTGTTCTAACATCAACAGAAAGTGGCCCAGTAGAACCATAACAAGACCCTAGTACATTTACACAAATTACAAAGTGCTCTTCAGGATTAAAAAAGCAATTTTCTCCAAATAAACCTCCCCACCAAGCTGTAACATCTGCGTTTCCAGTCAGAGCATGACAAACCCAAACTATGTTAGATTTTTCTTTATTTATTTTTCCAAAAGTACAGTACCTTAAGGAAAAATCTGGTAGTATTTCACCTGATTCGAGCTGAAACTCTTTGTTGTAATGGAAGGTATGTTCAAGCATTGTATAAATCAATTTATGGAGCTTTCTTCTAAAACTTAATTAGAAGAAAGCCTTTTCTGTTAATTAAACGCTTTTGAGAAAGCCTGCTCTATATCAGCTTTAATATCATCGATATGTTCAATACCTACTGAAATTCTCAATAGTCCTGCATCAACACCAGCAGCAGCTTGTTCAGCTTCAGAAAGTTGCTGATGAGTAGTGGAGGCAGGATGAATAATTAAAGTCTTAGCATCACCAACATTTGCTAAATGACTGATAAGCTCCAAACTATTAACAAATTTTTTCGCTTGCTCACGGCTTCCTTTCACTATAAAAGAGAGTACACCTCCAAAACCATTTTTGAGATATTTTTTTCCAAGTTGATGGTAAGTACTGCTTTCCAAACCAGGATAATTTACTTTTTCTACAAATTCATGTCCTTCTAACCATTTAGATAATGCGAGTGCATTGTCCACATGCCGTTGTACGCGCAGAGAGAGTGTTTCCAAACCTTGTAACAATAAAAATGAATTAAATGGGCTTAAGGCAGGCCCAAAATCTCTTAGCCCTTCTACTCTTGCTCGAATAATAAAAGCAATATTGCCAAAAGGTCCCTCTGAGCCAAATACTTCCCAAAAGTTTAGTCCATGATAGCCTTCAGAAGGTTCAGTAAATTGTGGGAATTTTCCATTAGCCCAGTTAAATTTTCCCGAATCAATTATTATTCCGCCTATAGAGTTTCCATGTCCACCAATCCATTTAGTAGCTGAAGAAGTTACTATTGAAGCTCCATGATCAATGGGTCTAAATAAATAGCCTGCTGCCCCAAAAGTATTATCGACAATTAGAGGAATATCATTAGCATCTGCAATTTTAGCGATTGCTTCAAAATCAGGAATATTAAAGCCCGGATTACCGATTGTTTCAAGATAAATAGCTTTAGTTTTTTCATCAATTAGCGCTTCGAAACTAGCCGGGCTATCACCTTCTGCAAACTTTACATGAACACCAATTCTTTTAAAGGCAACTTTAAATTGATTATAAGTGCCTCCATATAAATAGGAAGTTGAAATGATATTATCACCTTGAGAAGTTATATTATTTATTGCTAAAAATTGGGCTGATTGACCAGACGCTGTAGCTAAAGCTGCTACTCCACCTTCAAGCGCAGCAAGTCTTTTTTCAAAAACATCTGTAGTGGGATTCATTATCCTAGTATAGATATTTCCAAATTCTTTTAAAGCAAACAAATTAGCTCCATGATCTGAATCTTTAAAATTATAAGAAGTAGTTTGGTAAATAGGTACAGCTCTTGAACCAGTAGTTGGGTCGGGTTCTTGGCCGGCATGTAGTTGTAAAGTTTCGAATTTTAATGTTTCTGACATTTTGAATAATTTAAAGTTTATAATAAATATTGATATAAGGGTATAGGAATAAATGCTATCAATTAAGTGCTAAGCTTTTTCTTTATTAAAAAAGCAAATTAACAGCAACAACAACATTCAGAAGAAAAAAGGGAAATAGAAATTATTGACTTAAAAAGCGAATAACGTCCTTTGAGGAGTATAGCCAAAATACAATTACAGTGATGTTTTGAAACGTAGTTCATGAAATCATTATTTATATTTCCTAATTGATTAGGTCAGGAATTAGCACCTTTCCCAAAATGGGAAGGTTGCTAGAGGGTCTTTGAGCCTGTTCTCTCACCTCTTCTTTATAAACCAACTACTATCTTTGAAAAGATAAATGTAATTGAATTTAGATTAAGGTAAATTTTACTTTTAAATAGTTTTTTAAAGCTAAACATTATTATTTAAAAAACATTCAATACTATTTGACTTTTTATAGATTTCAGGTTGAAGAACTAAGTCAATATGTATTTTATACAGCAACTAAAGTCTTACAAGAAGATCAAAAATACTTTCAATATCTTTTGATAATTCTCTGAAAGATTTTGAATGATTGTTAATTAGAATACTAAATACTAGCTTTTTCTCTGAATAGGTATTAATAAGACCAGTGTAGGCTCTTACATTTTTAATGTATCCACTTTTGGCATAAATCCGCCCAGCTGCAATTCTATTTTTTGATATGCCTTTCAAAGTACCAGTTCTACCAGCTATAGGGAGGGAGTTTAAAAAAAACTTTTTACGATCATTATTTAATGTGTATTTTACTATATGTGTAAGTGATTTAGCTGAAACAGCATTAAATCTGGATAAGCCACTACCATCTTCCATAAAAATACCTTTGGTATTAATATTTTTATTTTCCCAAAAATCTAATGTTGCGATTGTCCCACCTTCGAATGATCCATCTCCGGTTTGTATATAACCTGCCATTTTATGCATAGCATCGGCATATAGGTTGATGCTTTTCATATTTGTAGCTTTAATAATTTTAGAGAGGTTTACGGAGTGATGTGTATAAATAGGTTTAAGACTTTCTTGGGCTAAGCTTTCTTCATTAAGATTTACAAATACATCATTCTTCAACTCAATACCCTTTGTAATAAGTGTTTTTTTGAAATACTGAAGTAAGAATAAAGCAGGATTAGGTAAAGCACCTTTTATCAT
>JBCDJE010000526.1:0-3747 GCA_038748185.1 Bacteroidota bacterium | reverse complement strand
TTCAGACAAATAAGATTAATATCTCTAAGTATTAGTTTACTTACATGATTGAGCTCCACACTAATATTCAGGTACCAAACCCACCCCCCAAATCTTTCACAATTCAATGTGATGAGATGTATAATATAATACAGGCAAGCCAAAATTTAAATGGTATCTTATACTATTATCTTACAGCAAATAAGACATTATTAGATATATTCGAAGATTATCCTTCACAGCTTGTAGAACAGTTAGACAAACTCTTACCAAATAATTCGTGTGCTACTGTTAGCCTCAGTTTTAATGCTCCTAATGGGCAAATAATATTTTATGATGTAACATTAAGCCAACTCTTTAAAAGCAATGGCAAGAAATCGTTTTTACTTGTATCTGCATTAATTAAAGAAAATGAGGCGAGATCGATTAGCGATGCAGAGTATCAAATTTTAAAAGTACTGCTTGACTCAAGTCCAGGTTTTATCTCTATAACTGATGCAACAGGTAGTGAGCAATATTTTTCAAATAAGAATTTTTTTAACCACCTTGGATACCAATATCCTGATAATAAGAATATTTGGCACTATGCTGAAGACTTTGTACATGCTGATGATTTAGATTATGTTTTAAAGATCAGAAAAACTGTAAATACTGATTCAAAAGAGGAACTTGATTTTTATTTTAGGGTCATTCATATAGATGGTAACATTAAGTTTATTCATTTAAAATTAATCCCTTTTAAAAAGGAAAATAATAAGATTAAACGATTCATTAGCATTATACAAGATACTACTGATAAGGAAAACACTAGAATAAAATTTAAAGAAGAAAGCTACATTTATAAGTCGATAATAAATCATTCTAAAGCAGAAATTCTTATAGCTAATGAACAAAAGCAACTACTGAGTTATATCACAAAGGGTATCCTATTTGAAACTATAGAAGAAACTACTTTAGACAGCTATTTTATAGCTAATCAAAAGTCTGAGCTACTTCAAGATACTGTCAATCAATACTTTACTGAGGCGCTCAAAGGTGAACACATAACAACTACTTTTAAAGAAAATAATACGGAGTATAACATCCAGATATTTCCCATTAAGCAAAATAGGTTATTACATAGGCTGTTGATAGTTATCAACGGTATAGAAGATATATCTCAAAAACAAAAAATCTCAGAGCTAATAAGTGCTCAGAAGCAAGATAAATTAGAAATCAGGAAATTACTTCATAGAAATACAGCCCTATTACAGCAAGAAAAAAGGCTTAGTATTTTACTTGATTTTCAAAAGAACTTTATAATAAAATATAACCAAGATGGAGAAATAACATATATCAATAAAGCATGTGCACAGTTTTTAAAGGCTAAACAGAAAGAAATCATTTCTGGGTATAGGAAGCCAGTTATCCACCCTGATGACCGAGTCATCTTTAAATCCTATTTTGAGAAACTGCATATGAACCCATTTAAGTCTGTAACATTTGAATACAGGTTTTTAGTAAAAGAGATCCCTTTGTGGACTAGGTGGGAGGTAACAGCACTACTTGATAAAAATAAAGAAGTTGTCGAATACATAGCATCTGGAATAGATTTTACTGATGAAAAAAAATACGAAGAAGTTGTTTTTCAAAGCCAATACAGATTTGATTTAATTGCCAGAGCTACAAATGATGCTATCTGGGATTGGGATATTAATAAAAATACTTTTTGGTGCAACCCAGCCTTTTTTAAACTAATGGGCTTAGCTGAAAGTAAACAGCCAGATATTAGTAAACTAATTAAATTAATCCATATTGACGATAAGGAAAAGTTTAATGATAAAATCAGTACTGCACTATCTGAGAAGAATAGTAAATGGTCTATTGAGTTTAGGAGCTGGGTCGAATCTAAAAAAGAATACAGATATTTTTATAATCGCGCATACTTGACTTTCGATCTCGATAATTATCCTGAAAGGATGTTGGGATCAATTATGGATATTACAGAACGGAAGAAAAATGAAATCAAGTATCACTCTCTAAATGAAAGCTATAAGTTAGCTGTAAAGGCAGGTAAAACTGGTGTTTGGCAGTATAACATTACAGAAGAACTATTTACATTCGATAAAAACCTACTTTATCTCTACAATATCAAAGATAAGGGTATATATGAGCATGAAGATATTTCGGGAATTATAGGCAAAAAAGAATTTGTTTCCTTCAAAACTGCACTTACTCAATACTTAAATAAACATAATTATAATGAACCCTTTGAGCTGATTCAACAAAGGACTACTAACAGCAAAAGAAAGTGTTGGATGATTTCGAGAGCAGAAATTGTATATGATGAAGATGGGAAACCACTTAAATTAGTAGGAACGGACACCGATATAACAGAACAAAAGCAATCTGAAGAAAAGAGAAGATTAGCTGTACAAAAAGCAGAAGAAGCTATAAGAACTAAAGAGAACTTTTTCTCGATAATGAGTCACGAGATTCGGTCTCCATTAAGTGGAATTACTGGCATGAATGACTTACTGTTACAGCAAAACCCTAGGTCTGACCAAAAGAGACTACTTTCTGCTATTAAGTTTTCGGCAGATAACTTATTGGTACTTATTAACGATATTCTTGATTTCAGCAAGATTAAAGCAGGAAAACTAGAATTTGAAAAAAATGATTTCGATCTACTTCTGCTATTACAAAATACTCACCTCAGCTACGAAACACAAGCAAATGACCGAAACCTTGAGTTTTCTTTAAAAATAGGAGATAAAGTGCCTAGGTACATTTGTGGCGACCCAACCAGATTAAGCCAAGTATTAAACAACTTATTGTCAAATGCACTCAAGTTTACCGCCTTTGGCGAGGTTAAATTAATGGTAGATGTAGTAAAAGAAAGTGAAACAAAAATAACTTTACTCTTTGAAGTAAAAGATTCAGGGATTGGTATTCCTATAAAAAAACAGAAGAAAATCTTTGAACCTTTTCAACAAGCAACAAAAGGAACGGCTAGGAAATACGGCGGTACAGGTCTGGGATTATCTATTGTAAAAAACCTAGTAAAGCTGCAAAAAGGGAGTATTTCACTCGAAAGCAAAACCAATGATGGGACAACTTTTAAGGTAATAATTGAATATAATAAGGTCAATCAAGATGAAATAAGATCTAAGAAAGAAAAAGAGGCAGGGCATATCCGAGATTTCAGGAATATCAAAATGCTATATGTTGAAGACTTGGAAACAAATCAACTTATAATGAAAGGGTTTGCAGCAAGATGGGGTATAGATTTGGAAACAGCATCTGATGGTTTTGAGGGCATCCATAAAATACAAGAAAATGAATACGATATGGTATTAATGGATGTGCAGATGCCAGGTATAGATGGTTTCGAAACTACCAGTCGTATTCGTTCTTTTGGACATGAGTATTACAAAAACGTACCTATTATAGCACTTACAGCAGATATATCGGATGAGGTAATAAGAAAAGCTAAGAAAAATGGGATGACGGATTATCTTTCAAAACCAGTAAACCACGAAAAGCTCTATCAAGTAATTAAAGCACATCATATAAAGCCGATAAATCATGAAACATCAAAACAAAAAGTACTAGCGATAGAATCCCTATCAGAGGAGAAGATACAAAATGTTGAAATGATTGATTTCTCAGAACCAGATCGACTTTTTTTGGAAGATTATGAGTCTTATATAGATTTCTTGCAGAAATCTGAAAAAGAATTTAGTAGTAATCAGGAGAGAATGATTACTGCGATTCTTGAGAATGACG
>JBCDJE010000525.1:0-3749 GCA_038748185.1 Bacteroidota bacterium | reverse complement strand
TAGTATCATCTAGTACCGTATTATTCAAGACGAGATAATATGGCTCTTTTCTAAATGGAGCATTTCCTGTATTTGTGACTATCACTTGTAAAACATCATCAACATTGACCACATCATTTTTTCCCGAAGATGTATTTATGATTAATAAGGACCAATCAGTAGAGAAGACCGGTTGGCTGAACAATAGCAGCACAAGAAAGAGTTGGTACGCTTTCATGATAAAAGGTATTTATACGTTAAGGAAATTTATGAAGGTTCAACTGAGGAGATTTTCTCAGTGCTTTTCTATTTTATCTTTAATTACTTCTATAATTTCATCTAGGTAGATACCTGTTAAGATGATAACTGTTATTCTTTGCTTTTTTAATTCTCTAAAAAGCTGCTCATTTCTAGTCAATGCAATGACTTGTGTGTTATATATAGTAAGTACTGTTATGGTATTCGTTAGCTTATAGCTTCGCATATCTAAATCATGTAATACGAACTGCGGCTTTAACATTTTCACTACTTCTATTGCATCCTCTAGAGAATAACAATTACCAATTACTTTTACAGCAAGAGCAGTGGCTACTATCTTTTCTTCGATGCTTTGCATAAGGAAAGCATCATCTGATAGGATAATCAAGGTTACCACGAAAAATAATTATCACGTTGATGAACTTTAAGGTTCAATAGTTGATTTTTCTCAAAGATTGAAGTACTTTATACCTCAATCAAAAGTCCATTCTTCTGGGTATCATATTTTATGTAGAGTTCTCCATAAAGCTTTTCAATACTCATAAAATTTTCTGAACGCCCAGTTCTTATATCTTCAATACCTATAAATCCTAGTCTTGTACCAATATATTGAATAGTGAAACGAGGTGTTCCGCCTTTAGACATAAAACAAGAAAGATTGGTTGTACCAGATGGGGGGGCCTCTTTAGCCAGTTGAAAGCTATACTCTATATTTCCATTACTAACTATAGAGAGTGTAATCTTGACCCATTGATCCGCTAAAGATAGGCTACATTCTTCGTCAATATCTGTACCAGTACTTGAGTCATCTGGTGTTCCAATAATGAGTAGTTGCGTATTAGCATCTTGTTTAAACATTAGATTTTTACTAAAAGTAAACTCCCCAAGAGTAGATTTTGTACCTATTAGATAAGATGTACCGAGATCACATGGATTTGACATAATAAATTATTTATTGGTTATAATTAATCAAGTTTATTCAAAATCGAATCATTTCATTAGTAATACAATGTAAAGCTCCTCTTCCGTTTTCACATAAATTATGAAAGTCACTTTCGATCAAATAGGCTTCAAAGCCAAGCTGTTTCCAAAGGTCCATATTGAGGCTGTCAAAAGATTCAAGTTCTTTCTTCCACTCTTCTATTCCGGTACCAAAAGATGGAATCCATACCTTATTAGAACTGTCTGTCACTTCTACCAAACAGTTATTATAAAAGCAGGTATATTCCTCATGGTTAGAATTTTCAACTACTGGGATCAGATTTCTCATAATATGAAAGCGGGTTTCCAGCTGCCTTTGCACCCTCCTCAATTGGTTATTTATATCTACTGCTCGCTTTATTAATGATGGTTTTACTGGTACAGCATAAGCAAGAAAAACTACAGGTTTATTTTGATACATTTGACCAGTCAGCGAGAGAAATAAATCCAAGTGCATTAATTCTCTAAGCTGTAATTCAGAATTTTTAGTAGTCCGCCAAAGATCTGTTGTAAATAACTTAAGACGGTGTTTATGCATTAAATAGTTTTTTTTACTTGTACCTAGTGGTAGTCTCGGAGGTTCTCCAATAATAATGACCTCAGTATAAGTCGATGTACCTTGGTTGAAGACATTGAGAATTTCCTGCTTGGTTGTTCTGTAGCAAGTTGGAATATTGATACACCTGTTTTTCTGATATAGTGCTATCATAATTTTTTGAAAATCATTCCAGCCAATCAAAATAAAATTCTGATCGACCAGTATATTTCCACCGTCCGCTTCGAACCAGCCAACATTTAGTATTGTTGCGTTTTTTTCAGGAGCAGATATTTGCATTGAAATATGCTCGGCAAGACCTTGAATCAGGTAATTAGCTATTCCAGCTTGACTGTTGAGTTCAATGATCTCACTTAATTGACCATTTTTATTAATTGCGAGCAGAGGGTCTCTAATCCAGCGAGATAGATTCGATAAAAAATTTCCACTAAACTTCATTCTTTTAGTCCATTTCCAATTATTATTATTTTGTAATGTTCTCAGATCGGCTTTACTTCTACAGAATATTACTATTTCTGTATGCTTAGACATTTTCTTATCTAATTGCTCTAATATTGCAATATAATGTGGCTCATTTGCTTCGAATCCCATCACCATAGTTTTAATCTTGCCGCGTATAGAGGGTACCAATTGTGATTTAGCCATAATTTCTACTTTTCCAACAAAAGTATTTTAATCCAATTATAGCAGGAGAAAAAAAATACTGGAAATGTAAAAACCCAAATTGGATAATTCTCATTATTTTAGATTTAATAACGAAAAACACCTATTGAAAAACTACCCCAACATGCAATCTTCTTATGACTTATATTTACTTGTCAAGTCTTTAACTAAGGCAGAAAAAAGACATTTTAAGCTACAATCCAGTCTTCAAAAAGGAAAAAAAGATTACATGGTTCTTTTCGACACCCTTGATTCCCTATCCTTAAAAGAAGATACAGCGTCTAATTATGATGAAGAGGTTTTAAGAGGGAAGATCAAAGACAAATTAAACCTTAAACATTTACATGTAACCAAAAATTATTTGGCTACCCAGGTTTTAAAGTCTCTTCGAACATTACGTGAAGAATCCGATACTGAGTCAAAATTAAATAAAATGGTGTCAGAGATTAAAGTACTAGCTGATAAAGGCACCTATCGTCTATTAA
This sequence comes from Bacteroidota bacterium, assembly GCA_038748185.1. Taxonomy (GTDB): domain Bacteria; phylum Bacteroidota; class Bacteroidia; order Cytophagales; family Flammeovirgaceae; genus Chondrinema. The sequence goes on along the minus strand of JBCDJE010000525.1, from coordinate 827 downwards.
GTCAGAAATTAAAATCTGCAAAAAACCTAGCTTTACAATATGAAAAGTATAACGTACTCATTGATTTACTAAATTTCGAAACCGTACTTTGTGTCCGTCACAAAGAGTTTAAAATAAATGAGGTATTAGAAAAATTATATGATGATATATTCAAATATCTAGACCTAATGAAAATGGAAACAGCATATAAGGCAGTACAGAATGAAGTAACCACTATCTATCGTAAAAATATAAGAGCACGTAATGAAAAGAGTACTGCTAAAATTCAAATTCTCGAAAATAACCCTCTGCTGAAAACAACCAAACAACCTCCTACCTTTCTCTCAAAGGTCTCCTATAATTACTCAAAGGCATTACTTTTCCAATTGAATGGTAATCTTAGTCAAGCAATTAAGTTTCATAAAGAAGTACAAGATATATGGATAGGGTACCCACATTTCAAAAAAGAATATCCTATGCTTTATATGATCTATTCCTCCAACTATCTAGTCGGGGCTCATTTACTTAGAGATTATTCTGTCTTTCCAACTGTATTAGATAATCTCACTTCGTTGCCAAAACGAAATTATAATGAAGAAGCAGAAGCCTTTCAAAACATCTGCTATCTGGAACAGCTTTACTTTATGAATAAAGTCATTTTCAATAATAAATTGAATACAACTGACGTAGCCAGTTCTCTAGCAAAAAAAATCGAAACCGGATTAGATAAATACCATTCAAGGATTGTAAAATCTCGGCAAATGTCATTTTGTATTAATTCTTCTATTATGTTTTTTGCGCTTAACATGTTTGATGAGTCCTTGGCATGGATGGCAAAAATCCATCAG
>JBCDJE010000524.1:0-3749 GCA_038748185.1 Bacteroidota bacterium | reverse complement strand
TTCAATACCACTTTCCTGAACCTGTCAATTACCAACTTGTCGATTTTATTACCTATTGTAAGCAACAAATGCACGCGCCACCTGACGAGTTACAAGCCAAGGTATATTAGCAGAGTTATGCTACTGTATGGGCATCTCTATATTAGGAGAAGGGACTTTTTTATTGTTTTCGGTATCTTCATTTATCATCTTAAAAATAAGCACAAAAATAAGCACAATAATCGCCAAAATGAGTACAGGAATGTATCGATTCATACGCTGTAAAAAATTAGGTTGCATTTTTCTATGACTACTTCGGCGGTATTGGTGTAAAACCCTATTAAAATTCTTGTACTTGTTCAGCTCTTGTTCTGAAGGAACAGGTTTATTAATATTGATTTTATATTTGTTATTTTTATCCATTATAGTTTATATCACAAAAACCATTGCTGGTAATAAACCAAGTACATCTGTTAAAATTAACATAAATAATGCAAGTGAGAAAATAGCATGTTGTGTTGGTGGTTCCATCCCTCTAGCCAATTTTTTTAGCTTTTCAATAATTCTGTACGTTTTTACCTTTGCATTATTCTCAGTTATATCAAGGATGTATGCTACTTCTTTGAAGGGCTTTTCTTCAAAAAAGCGAAGCTCCAGTATTTGTAATTCACTTTCGTCCAGTTGATTAAGTAATTGTACCAGCAAAGGGGTTTGCTCTTTTGAATTTACCTCACTTTCTTCTTCAAGCTCCGAAAATATTTTGTTTACATAAAAGTCTTCGATGCTTATAACTCGCCTGTTTTTAGAATTTCTAAAATATTGATTTACCTGATTAGTAGCTATTTTATACAGCCACGATGAAAAAGGAAATCCCTTAAATTGGTAATTAGGAAGATGTGTTAATGCTTTTAGAAACACCTGTGAAACTAAATCTGAAGCAACAGAAAGGTTATCAATTCTTTTATTTACATAAATAAAGATTTCTTTGTAATACTTTTCATAGAGCAACCCAAATGCTTCAGGATTCTTTTTTGCCTGGTTTATGATTGCAAGTTCTTCTTTTAGATTTTTTTGCTGACTTCCCAAATTAGTAATGTTTATTTATTGGAAATCAATTGTAGTTTAAGTATATAATCCAAAACTGATAAATAAATACAGGTTTTTTTAAAAAAAATGAAATTCTTTAAAGTTTCATGCTAATTTTTCAGGTACGATTTATTGTGTTACTCAATTTTAACAATATAAAATATAAGACTCCAATATTAGTAGAAACTGTCTTGAAAAAACAAAGCTGAAAACAAAGGAAAGAATGCACCAAAAATTAAAAATTTTAAGTATTGTACCATTTCCTTTATTTCCTATTACATCGGGAGGGCAAAAAAAAACAATTGGGCTTTTAAATGCGCTAAGCGATAAAGTAACTATAAAAGTAGTTACACCAGTACCACCAGGATGCCAACTCCCTGAAAATATAGATGTATCACCTCATATACTACCCCTTTCGTTTTTGAGATACATAATGCCTTTTTCATTGCCAAGACTTATTAAGTTGGCTAAAGATGTTGATATAATTATGATGGAACAGCCATTTTTTGGAGGCATGATGTATTTGCTTGCTTTCTTAGCAAAAAAGAAATGGGTTGTACAAGCACATAATATTGAATACCAGCGCTTTAAAAGTATTGGTAAATGGTGGTGGTTTTTATTGAAAAAATATGAAGGATGGGTCTTTAGAAAAGCGAATGCAGTTTTTTTTATAACCGAAGAAGATCGCATTACTGCACTAAAAGTATTTAGTTTACCTCCTCAAAAATGTTTTGTTTCTACTTATGGTATTGATTTTTCGTCGGAAGAAAAGAATGTAGAAGTACATAATACTTTGCATGTTGATTACAATATTCCTGCAAATCATGCAATCTTTTTATTTTTTGGAGTGATGAGTTATGCCCCCAACTTAGAAGCCCTTACAATGATTATAAGTAAGCTACTTCCTCAATTTGAAGAAAAGGGATTTACAGATTATACCGTTCTGGTTTGTGGTAAAGACTTACCCGAATATTTACAATACGAGATAAATACAAAACACCAAAGGATGATATATGCAGGTTTTGTAGCAGACATCAATATAATAATAAAGCAAAGTGATGTTGTATTGAATCCTATTTTAACTGGAGGAGGAGTAAAAACAAAAGTAATTGAAGCCATAGCTTTAAATAAAACAGTTGTTTCTAGTGTCTCTGGTGCAATTGGCATTGATAGAGACGTGTGTGGTACAAAACTCATGATCGCTCCCGATAATCAGTGGGAATTGTTTGCTACATTGTGTATTTCAGCTCTTGAAAATACAAGTGATACCCCTGTTATTTTTTATGAAACCTATACTTGGGAAGCTATAGCAAATGATTATCTACATAAAATACAACAATTGATTCGAACTTCTGCCTAAATTTTTCTATAAAAAGTACAATCTTTAATTGGCATTAATTATACTTTTCTTGTATATAAAATAGCCATTTTTAGAGGTGTTTTTTATAGAAATTTATTGGGAAACTGAGTGGTCAAAAATATTAGCTGGAATGGGCTATAAAGCCCTCAAATTAATTGCACTTACCTTCATGCTAGCTTATATTAGCAGCAAATAAATCCTAACAATAAAAACTTATACAACTATGAAAGTAACCGTAGTAGGTGCAGGAGCAGTAGGCGCCAGTTGTGCAGAATACATAGCTATTAAAGACTTTGCTGCCGAAGTAGTTTTGGTAGATATTAAAGAAGGCTATGCTGAAGGAAAAGCCATGGATTTAATGCAAACAGCTTCATTAAATAGCTTTGATACTAAAATTACTGGCAGTACGAATGATTATAGCAAAACTGCTAATAGTGATGTAGCTGTAATAACCTCTGGTATTCCTCGTAAGCCAGGTATGACTCGTGAAGAACTAATTAGTACGAATGCAGGCATAGTAAAATCTGTAGCTGAAAGTCTGATAAAAGAATCTCCTAATGTTATTATTATTGTGGTTTCAAATCCAATGGATACCATGACCTACTTGACTCATAAGGCAACGGGCTTACCAAAACACCGGATTATTGGTATGGGCGGTGCACTTGATTCAGCACGTTTTAAATATAGATTGGCAGAAGCATTAGAAGCTCCTATTTCAGATGTTGACGGTATGGTAATCGGTGGACATAGCGATACAGGCATGATTCCTTTAACTAGGCTGGCTACACGCAACAGTGTACCTGTATCAGCATTTATAAGTGATGACCAATTAGAAGAAGTAAAACAAGCCACTAAAGTAGGAGGAGCTACACTTACTAAATTGTTAGGTACTTCTGCTTGGTATGCTCCAGGCGCTGCGGTATCTGCTTTAGTGCAAGCAATAGCTAATGATTCACAGAAAATGTTCCCTTGTTCTTGTTTACTAGCAGGAGAATACGGTTTAGATGATATTTGTGTGGGTGTTCCTGTGATAATTGGAGCAAATGGTGTAGAGAAAATTGTAGAAATTGAGCTAAGTGATGCCGAAAAAGAAGATTTAAATAATAGTGCAGAGGCAGTAAGAAAGGTGAATGGATTGCTTTAAACAATTTTTGCATTTTAATATGTCTGAACCCGAATGGAACCCGAATGCTGAAAAGTGTTCGGTTTTTTTATTTTGCTTTAATCAAAAAGTAATATTCTAACGAAATAACGAGGCTTTCTCCTTACTTTAAAATTAGGTGTAAAATCGAAATGAAGCTTTTCTAAAACTTTGCTTTTGGCA
>JBCDJE010000523.1:0-3760 GCA_038748185.1 Bacteroidota bacterium | reverse complement strand
GTGTGTGTTTGTGTGTTTGCCACACTCTTTAGAAAGCGCTGATATAAAGCTTAAAAGTGTTACCATCTCAGTTGAGCATATGGAGGAAATGTTGTTATTCTACAAGCAAGTTTTTAAATGTGATTTCGATAAGAAGCATACTTTTAATACCACATTATACCATTCTAATTTTGCAGGTTTAAATGTTATATTTTGTCCTAATGAGGTGGCAAAAGTTGATGCAAGGCAAAACAGACAACAATTTGAATTTATAATTCCCAATTTGGAAGATGTTATAAAAGCGACTAAAACAACTGGAGGAAAAATGAAAGGGGAAATTGTTATATCGGATGAAAAAAAATCAGCAGTTATTTTAGACCCCGATGGAAATACTATTGTTTTTACTCAAAATCTAACCTAATAACCCTTATATATTTTCAATTTTTCTCAAATCAAAATCAAAAAAAGATTACAATTGTAGTTACCAAAACTGCATAATAAAGACAATTATACTGCCTAACGCAAAACATATGAAAATGTAAAAGTATGTTCAAGATCGTAAAAGTTACCATATCACTTTTATTTATAATATTAGCAATTGCTTTCTTATATAGTCGCTCTTGGGAAAACGCATTATTTATTTCACTTATTTATAAAATTAACACAAAAGAAAAAGTAATTGCTTTAACTTTCGACGATGGTCCATCTTCTGCTCGCACACCAGCACTTTTAGCTATTTTAGAAAAGCACAATGTGAAGGCAACTTTCTTTATGTTAGGAGAAAATATTAGTAAGTATCCTGAAATCGCCAAACAGGTATTTAAAGCAGGACATCTTATAGGCAATCACTCTTATGACCATCCTAGAATGTATTTCAAAAGTCCTCAGTTTTTGGAGAAGCAAATTTTGCAAACAGATAGTCTTATCAAATCTTTAGGACAAATTGAAGTCAAATATTTTCGACCTCCTTATTCAGCAAAGTTCTTTGTATTACCATTAATTTTAATCTCGATGAATAAAAATTTGGTAACTGGATCCTATGATCCCCCATCTGAATATGCTTCTCCCTATCATGCTCAGACTGTTGCCAACGAAGTAATTAATAATGTTAAACCAGGTTCAATTATCTATTTACACGATGGAAAAGAATCTGATGCAAAGGCATTTGCAAAATCTGTCGAGTCGATAATTATCAAGCTAAAAGAAAAAGGATATTTTTTTGTGAAATTAGATGATAAAGTTGAGCCGTTATATGAGTAAATGGATTTATTCTTTAAAATCAATCTTCTTTATAAGATAATATACTTCTTTTAATAACTTATCAATCTACAGGAAATACAGATCGTTAACTTACATACTGCATTAAACCTTGGAATATTATCACAAATTAGCCAACAGTGCTATTTTTCTTTAAATACTGAAAGTGAATTTACTAATAGAGTCCTGATTATACCGAAGAAATTTTTTGCTTTCAATCTTTCTGCCGGACTTGTATTTAACTTATCAATCCAAATAGGTTTCGTAACTTACTAATACTTACTTGACTTATCAATTTAGTCCTACTTCATTTAATTGCCAATCATAAGTATAATGAGATACTTTATAATTCTCATTTATTTTCTGAGTCCGGTATTTATTTATATAAGCTAACAGATTCGGAGCTTCATCTATAAAATCTTGTTTATACCAGTTAAAAATTTCTGAGAGTTGTACTTGCTGTTTACTATGTTTTACCTTGGTAAAATTTACATCGTTCATTGCATTTTTTGTCAGCTGCTCCAATTGTGCATCCACTTTGCTTGGCATAAAGGCAAAATCAGCAATTTTCGGACATCCTTTTGCTGCGCAGACTAAGGCAAAATGAATCCGACTATCATGGTATACTTCTCTAATTTTTTTATTTTCCAACTCATTAAGAGTAAGCTGTTCTCTAGCTACTGTATGTTTTTGCTTATCAAAAAAACCATCAACATCCATAGGAGAACTTATGGGATACACCTTTATAATACTCTTTATCACTAGCAGGTTATAGGCATTTAAATAAAAAGCTTTCTTCTCCTGCTTCGTAAAGGTCTCAATATTAGCATTATTAATGTAGGCAATAAGCTCATTCAATCGATCCGGTAATTGCAAAACCTGCTTATATTTCACATTTCCATTCGAAACGTGTGCTTTTAAAAATGCATCTGCATCTTTAAAAAAATTATTACTTTCAGCTTTTAGGCAAAAAGTAAACAATATTACGTTTATCAATAGTATTACACTCTTTTTCATATCTTTAATTTTTTAGTAAATATCTAAACAACTTATTTCCATTTTTGTCAGATATATGACAAAACATCATTTTTCTACATAAATTCCTGAAAAATCGCATAAATCATTGTTAATTATAAAGTCATTCCGCACGTTATAACCTTTCTTTTCCTATATTTCAATCTTCAAACGCTTATTTATAATTTTTCAATAAATGACTCTAACAAGCATAGATTGGCTGTTTATAGCCCTCTTCTTTATTATCTCTACAGCAATTGGTATTATCACCTCAAAACAAGCAGGCAAAAGTGCACAAGACTTTTTTCTTTCAGGTAGAAACATGCCTTGGTGGCTACTGGGTGTTTCAATGGTGGCTACTACCTTCTCTGCCGATACGCCAAACCTTGTAGCTGATATAGTAAGAAATAACGGCGTTGCAGGTAATTGGGTTTGGTGGGCATTTCTATTAACCGGTATGCTAACGGTGTTTGTATATGCACGTTTGTGGCGGAAATCGGGGGTACTTACGGATCTTGAATTTTATGAAATAAGATACAGTGGTAAAGAAGCTGCTTTTTTGCGAGGTTTTAGAGCGCTTTATTTAGGCGTGTTTTTTAATGTTTGTATTATGGCAACAGTTTCATTAGCCGCCATAAAGATTGGTAATATTATGCTAGGACTTAGTCCTGTACAAACTTTATTGATTGCTTCTATAGTAACCGTGCTTTATAGCTCCTTAGGTGGTTTAAAAGGTGTACTTATCACCGACTTTTTTCAGTTTATTATCGCTATGGCTGGTATTCTTTGGGCAACTTTTGTAATATTAGATTTACCTGAAATCAATGGGATAACCAATTTACTTCAACATGAGAATGTAAGCAATAAACTTAGTTTTTTGCCTGATTTCTCTGATAGTGAAAATCTTGTTGTGCTATTTATTATCCCAATTGCAGTACAATGGTGGAGTGTTTGGTATCCAGGGTCAGAACCAGGGGGGGGAGGTTATATCGCCCAAAGAATGATCTCAGCGAAATCTGAAAAGCATGCTATTGGTGCAACGTTTTTTTACAATGTGGCGCACTATGCTTTGAGACCTTGGCCATGGATTATTATATCGCTTGCCTCATTGGTAATCTTCCCAGAAGTTGCTGACATTAAAAAGGCTTTTCCCAATATAGATGATTCAATATTAGGAAATGATATTGCATTTCCAGCTATGCTTACTTTTCTTCCGGCAGGGCTTGCAGGTTTGGTGTTAGCATCGCTCATCGCCGCTTTTATGTCAACCATTTCTACCCATTTAAACTGGGGGTCTTCTTATGTGGTTTATGATTTTTACAAACGGTTTGTAAATCCTGAAGCTTCAGAAAAAAGCTTAGTATATGTAGGAAGAGTTACTACTGTGCTGTTAATGTTATTCGCAAGTTTATTGGCATTGGTACTTACAAATGCATTACAAGCATTTAACATTTTACTTACCATTGGAGCCGGTACGGGTTTATTATTCATTTTAAGATGGTTTTGGTGG
>JBCDJE010000522.1:0-3767 GCA_038748185.1 Bacteroidota bacterium | reverse complement strand
TTTACAATTACTATAATTTATTCGAACCCTAAGCTATTTTTTTATGCAGGAACTGAACGAGATATTAAGCTTAATAGATGGATATATTGGAGGAAGTACATGGTTTATCATAGCCTTATTAGGCACAGGGTTATTTTTTACTATTTATTTAGGCTTTCCACAAATTAGATATTTTAGCCATGCCCTTAAAGCGGTAAGAGGCAAATTCGATAAAGCAGATGATGAAGGAGATACTTCCCATTTTCAGGCGTTAGCCACTGCGCTTTCAGGTACTGTTGGTACAGGAAATATTGCAGGAGTTGCCCTTGCGATACACTTGGGAGGTCCTGCGGCACTTTTCTGGATGCTAGTAACCGCCTTTTTGGGAATGACTACCAAGTTCGTAGAAGTAACGCTTTCACATAAATACCGTGAGAAAGATCAGTCGGGAAATATCGCTGGTGGACCTATGTACTACATGAAAAATGCGGAGTTTAACTTTTTTGGGAATAAAGTCAATCTTAAATGGATGGCAACAATTTTTGCTGCTGCAACTGTACTTTCTTCGTTCGGAACGGGCAGCCTTCCACAAATAAATAGTATTGCCAATTCGGTAAATGCCACTTTTGGATTTGAAAATATCCTAACTGGTGGCGTACTTTCCATACTTCTTGGTTTAGTAATAATTGGTGGTATTAAAAGAATTGCCCAAGTCACAGAAAAATTAGTTCCTGCTATGGCTATTATTTATTTTATTGGGGCACTGGCTGTAATATTTTATAATATAGAAAATATCATTCCTTCATTCATATCTATTTTTGCTGATATTTTTTCGGGAACGGCTGCGACAGGTGGTTTTTTAGGCGCTTCTATTGCTTTTGCCATTAATCGTGGAGTTAACAGAGGGCTTTTCTCGAATGAAGCTGGACAGGGTTCTGCACCTATTGCTCATGCTGCAGCTAGAGCACATGAACCTGTTTCTGAAGGAATGGTAGCTATATTAGAACCGTTTATCGATACAATCATTATTTGCTCACTAACTGGACTCGTACTCTTATCATCTGGGGTTTGGAATCAAAAATTGGAAAACCAGTTCCAAAGAACAGATACTGTTGTTTTAGCAAAAATTTATGATGAAGGTATATCAGATGATGTAGCTGAACTAAATGATTACTTAGTAAACAACGGCACTATTAAAACCTTTGATGGGACACTTGAAGTGGCTGAAGGTACGATACTTAATAATATTTCCATTATACATGCCAGGTCACTTGCTGAAGATATTAAAGTTATGAGCGCAGGAGATCAACTATTTAGTGGAAATATTAATGTGGTAGAGGGAGTAATAGATGAGAATGCAGGAGTTATACTTTCAGGAAAATCTTTAATACATAGTGCACCACTCACTACCGAAGCTTTTAAAAGAGGTTTTTTTGGTGAAAATGGCAAGTTTATTATCTCAATAGGTTTATTACTTTTTGCCTTTTCAACAGCAATTTCGTGGTCATATTATGGTGATAGGGCTATAACTTTTTTGTTTGGTACTAAAGGGGTTATTTGGTTTAGAATTGTATATGTTATTGGTTTTTTTCTGGCTTCTTTTGTAGATACTACTATTATTTGGACACTATCAGGTATTACTATTGCTCTTATGACTATCCCTAACTTAATTGGAATTCTATGGCTTCATAAAGAAATGAAACATACAGTAAAAGACTACTGGGTAATTTTTAAAAAAGATTGGCCAAATGAAAAATCACCTGAATAAGCAAACGATACTAACAATCTAGTGCAATAAAGATGTTCTTCTAAAACTTTATAATATTTACTTGCTTTTAATTCTATTAACCTTTTTATTAAAATCGTTATGAGTAATATAAAAAGACCCTTCAACTTTAAAGCATGGATAGATGAGCACAGGCACTTGTTAAAACCACCAGTAGGAAACCAGCAAGTTTTTAAGGGGAATGATGATTATATAGTAATGGTGGTTGGTGGACCCAATGCAAGAAAAGATTACCATTACAATGAAGGAGAGGAATTCTTTTACCAACTTGAAGGAAACATGGTATTAAAAATAATAGAAGAAGGAAAACCAGTAGATTTACCAATTAGTGCTGGAGAAATATTTCTTCTACCTCCTAAAGTACCCCACTCCCCACAAAGAGAAGCAAATACTGTTGGCTTAGTGATTGAACGCTACCGGAAAGAAAATGAAAAAGACGGATTTATGTGGTTTTGTGAGAATTGCAACCATAAACTACATGAAGTCTATTTTGAGCTTACCGATATCGTAAAGCAATTACCAGTAGTAATGAAAGCATTTTATGATTCTGAAACATTGAGAACGTGTAATAACTGTGGGACTTTAATGGATGCTCCACAGCCTAAAAAAGCATGAGCTAAGTGAAGCTCTTAAAGCTCTAATCTCTACACTTCTACCTTCTTTAATGCTTTTTTGTTTAACTATTGGGGCATATTCATAGGGTTATAAACCTTAAAAGTTAACAATCCGTTGAAACATGTAGCATTTAACCTACTATATTTTTGATGCAGCGGTATTACGATACATATAAGTTAGATAAGTTATTTCATCAGTTGAGAGAAGCTAATGGTGAGAAAGAAATAGCTGAGATAGAAACTGTAATTTGGTCAGTTTGGATGGATGCTGGTTCACAAACCATTAATGCTAAGATGGAAGAAGGGATGGTTTTTATGGATGATGAAGACTATCATGAAGCGATAAAGGTTTTTAAAGAAATGGAAAAACGTTGGGTTACTTATTCTGAAGTATGGAATAAGAAAGCAACAGCTTACTATTTAAATGGAGAATTCAATAATTCTTTAATTAATATCGAAAAAACTTTAGCTATTGAACCAAGGCATTTTGGAGCCTTATCTGGTAAGGCTACCATTTATAGAGAGATTGGCTATGACAAAGGCGTTGTAAAAACCCTAAAGCAGATGCAACAACTTATGCCTGGTAAAGTAATGCTCAATAAACAAATTGAAGAACTAGTTTCAAAGTTGAGATAATAGTATCTGCTAGACAATTTTTATGGAAGCCCAAGTAGTATACAATAAGGAGAGTCTTTTGGATATGGATCAGAATTTCCGACGAGAACTGATCAATACAATTTCTGGTTATAAAAGTGCAAATTTGATAAGTACTGAAAATAAAGCCAAAATTAAAAATTTGGCTATTTTTAATTCTGTAGTTCATATAGGAGCTAATCCACCACTTTTAGGCTTTATCATGCGTCCCTTAACGGTTCCGAGGCACACCTATCAAAATATTAAAGAAACTGGGTGTTTTACTATAAATCATGTTCACAAAGGCATTATAAAAGAAGCGCATCAAACTTCAGCAAAATATTTTGAAACTGATTCAGAATTTGAAAAATGTGGTTTCACACCTTATTATTATAAGAATTTTAAAGCTCCTTTTGTAAAGGAAAGTAGGATAAGCCTTGGGTTAGTTTTTCGTGAAGAGTTACAGATTAAGTCGAATGATACCTTATTAATTATTGGTGAAATTGTGCATATTTTTATAGATAAAGCATCTTATATAAGCGATAAAGGCACAGTTAATCTTCAAGAAGCTGAAACCGTTTCTATTTCAGGTTTAGATAAATACTATGAACCTAATTTTTTAGCTAATTTAGATAGAGCACGTCCATAAAATTATGCTTTTTTCCTTCTTCAAATACCACAATAAGAGATAACTTTACCGAAATTTTTTTGATAAATTAAATATAAAATGTCGGTAAGTAAGGCGGATTTACGAA
>JBCDJE010000521.1:0-3781 GCA_038748185.1 Bacteroidota bacterium | reverse complement strand
GTTGGTTGAGAATAACCTTCGCTACAAAGTTTTCTAATTGCTTTTCTATTTCCAAACAGATTCAATATTTTTAATAAATCGAGATAATTATTTAAACTACTCTGTAAAGAGAAATTTGCCAATAAAGCTTGTGCTTCAACTTTAGCTTTTCCAAGCAATTCCAAGCCATATTGAGCATTTTGAAGGGCTGAGGTTATTTGATTATAAAAATCAAAACGACGCATAGATTCAGGGATTAATAAATCCGAAAATTGAATCACTAGCACTTTTTGGTTATTGGTGCTTTTAATACCGTGGTCTTGCCAGCAATGAGGCAAGCCTGGTGCCATCAACACTAAATCAGCACCAGTAAATTGCTCAGTACTATCCCCAACCATACGTGTACCTGCTACGCCAAGTGTAAGTGTCAATTCATAAGCATATTTATGATGATGGAAAGGATAACTTAAATCTACCTCATCATTTTCAAAAATACTTAACAGAAAAGGTTGCTGCTCTGAAAGCGATACATATTCCTGAATGATTTTCATTTTAACTATCACATAATTATTAATCTACTTCATAAGATTTAATTTCTATGCCCTCATTTTGAGTAAATCCTTTTGAATATTTTGCATGGTCGTTTCATCAAGTTTATACAAACTCACAAATATTGCAGCAATTACTCCAGCTAATCCTGCAAAAACACTTATCATCAATTTGATACCCAAAATTGAAGTTTCTGTCTGTTCTACATTGGCCTCAAATCCCAGATAAGACAGCAACCAACCTGTTAAAGCCCCGCCCAAAGTCCATCCAAATTTTTGAGACATAGAAGAAGACGAAAAAATCAAGCCTGTAGAACGGCTCCCATTTTTCCATTCGGAATAATCAGCAATATCAGCATACATGGCCCAAAGAATAGGCAATACAATTCCTGCTGATATTCCAATAAATATGTTCAAAATAAAAATGGCTAAAATTTGATGTGGTTGGAGGAAAAAGAACCCAAAACTCAAAAATGAGGATACTAAAATGGCATACATAAAGGTTTGTTTTTTCCCGTATTTAGCTGAAAGTGGTTTAACCAAAAGTACGCCTATAATATTCGTGCCTATCCAAATTGAAAGATAGGCAGATGCCATAGCCCCTTGAGAAAGTTCATAACTAGACCCAAAAATAGATAAGATTTGATCTTGAATGTAATATTTAAAATAGTATAAAATTGTACCGTCCCTCAGTGTATTAAAAATATTATTGAAAATGGCAGCACCAAGCATAATCCACCAAGGGGCATTTCTAGCTAAATTTCTAAAGTCTTCTTTTAAAGAATTTTTTTGTTCTTTGGGTGGCTCTAAACGCTCGCGAGTCTGCCAAAAAGTAAAAACGAAAAGAAAAACAGCCAAAACACCAAATACCATTACAGCAGATTGATAACCAACCGCATAATCAATATTTCCTTCACCATCACCCCCAAAATAATCCACTAGACCATTGGCTGTCGCAGCTACAAATAGCCCACCTGAAAATGCACCAATAAGTCGCCAAGAAGCCAAAGAAGTCCTTTCACCAATATTGCTAGTCATTACTCCCATTAAAGATGCATAGGGCACATTGACAGCTGTATACAACATCATCATTAAAGTATAGGTCATGTAGGCATAAATGATTTTCCCTGTCGGATCAAGATCAGGACTAGTAAAAGTGAGCACTCCTAAAATGGAAAAAGGGATGGCAAGGAATAAAAGATAAGGCCTAAACTTTCCCCAACGTGTAGATGTTCTGTCGCTTAATATGCCCATTATCGGATCATTGACGGAGTCCCAAATTCGGGTTACTAAAAACATGGTGCCAACCGCAGCAGCTGAAATCCCAAATACATCGGTGTAGAAAAAAAGTAGGAAAGTTGAGAATAGTTTCCAAAACATTGAGGTAGCAAAATCCCCTGCCCCATATGCCATTTTTTCACGTAAACTTATTCGAACGTTACTGTCCATTTTATCGCTTAATTAAATTAGGAAAGCCAATCTATTCTGATTCCTGTTCTAAGAATCCAAGAACATAAGTCATGGGTGCATTCCAATTGAGGCAAATTTCATTACTGGCATAACTAGATTCTTGGTCTACCCAGCTTTTCATGGGTGGAACATCAGATGGGTAGATAGTACCATGCTGTACATCTTGTTGTCTACTATTTGGTCCACCGGAAAGCAATCCGGGAACGGGTTCTGGGATGCCATCTGCTGCGCTTTGTCGGTGGTGGATAAACATCGGAAGCTTATCCCCAAACCCCGTAAGAAAACTGTAGCCTACAGCGTTTGTGCCAAATATATAATCGACTGCTTGTTGCACGCCTACTAAATACTTTTTATCCTTTTTTAAGCGATAAGCCTGTGCCATGATCATAGCAGCATTTAGTATATCACTATTTGATCCCCATTGAAAATCTTCTATTGGCTGGAAATAAGGCAATACTTGGGTTTTACCAACGATTTTATCTGCTTCAGTAATCACTCCTTTTTCGAGGGAATTGTAAAGTGTTTGAGGTATTAAAGTTTTGTTTTCTAGTAAGGAAAAATACGCCAAGAAACGCATATAACCTGTCCAACTTTCACCTGTTTTAAAATTAAAATTCAATGAAAAACCCTTTAACTTTTCTAAATAAAAATCATCCTGAGTAGCTAAAAATAGCTCAGCAGTTGCCCAATACCATTCGTCTTCAAAATCGTTATCTCCATATTCTCCTGTAGAAATATCGCTAGGATTTCTATAAGCTACTTCGGGATTTTTCAAAGCCCACTGATAGGCTTTTTTTGCTGCTTCCAAACACTGGTTTGCATAGGTTTCTTGAGTAGGTAGAAAAACTCGATAGGCCTTAGCTGTAGCTGCAGCAAAATCTAGTGTAGCAGTTGTACCTTTTCCAACAATATACCGCTGACTTGTGGCATCTTTGGGCATCACCATCCCTTCAAATTTTTTAGTTGTCAATTTATGGAATAGCCCTCCGTCTTCGTCCTGCATAGTCAATGCCCAATCTATTTCATACTTTAATTCATCCAAATAATCACTTTGCCCATTGCCACTTTCAGGAATGTTCAGCGATGCATCCGCAACCGTACCTGGGTATTGTTCTTCCAATAATAAAAATTGCCCTAATGGAAAGCTGGCATTCACCACATATTTGTTATAATCCCCTGCATCATACCATCCTTTTGGAGAAGCGATATATCCTGTAGATTTTCCACTTGATGGATGAAATAAAACACTGTCATCAGGATGTGCCATAGCACGATGCCACTTGCCAGCATACTTTTCTTCCAAAGGCGTGCTTACTCGCTGATAATACATACCTTTTATGGAACCTAAAAATGCTTCCTTTAAAACCTGCTCTTTGATGTCAAATGAATAAGAATTGCCAATGCCTTCAACAGAAAGATAATAAGTACCAGATTGTGTAAGACTACTAAAGTCAGCGATTTGTACGGTCTCTCCAGATAAATCCCACTTTTGGGGAGGCGTAAGCTCCCCTTCCCATACAACTTCTTTGGCCTCATTTAATAACTGAAATTTGCTTTTCTCTTGTTCAATAACTATCACCGCTTTCTTGGTAGCCTTTGGATAGTAACCTATTTGGTTTACCCTAATTTGCTCGCTGGCAATAGTAGATACTGACTTAGTATCTTCAGGAGATACAGAACAACTAATAAAAAAGATTAGTACGATGCTGATGATTAATTGATGTGCATTCATTTTGTCTTGTTTAGGTATAAAGCATAAAATAATAAGAAGCTATATGATTTTT
>JBCDJE010000520.1:0-3782 GCA_038748185.1 Bacteroidota bacterium | reverse complement strand
TTTATAACCAAATTCACGATTAAGCAAATAAACAGAGTGCCATAAAAAAATCATTATAAAACATTAAATCAGGTCAATAGGATTATAAGATAATTTCAACTGTCTATCCATTAACTATATTTATCATTTAAGCTATCGTAAAGTTTTTGAGGAACTTTGGCTTCAAAATCGGACTGTTTCACTTTTGGTTTCTCCCAATCTAAAAAGCCCCTCTGCCAAGCATAAACGAGCCCTATAAAAAGGATAAAGATAAAAATGAACATTTCTCCTAGTGCAAACCAAGCCCACAAACCATCTGTATCTGCTACTAATTTACTATCGGCAAAAATCACAGCCCAAGGAAACAAAAAAACAATTTCAACATCAAATAAGATAAAAATAAGGGCGATTACATAAAAGCGTACATTAAAATTGCTCCAGGCATTGCCAACCGGGTCTTCACCACATTCATACGAAGTGATTTTTTCTTCATTAGGTCTGTGTGGGCGTATTAAAAAAGTGACAAACATCGTGATGCAAAAGAAAACCAGCCCACCCAAAACAAAAAGCAATATGTAGCCAAAGTCAGAAATCATCTTTTCTTTCGATTGGTGATATAAACACCAGCTAAAATTGTTAAAATGCACAGATAATGCAAAGGTCTCAGCACTTCATTATCGATCAGCCCCCAAGTTATTGCAATAATAGGCACTAAATAAGTGACTGATGCTGCAAAAACGGCGCTAGTGTTCTGGATCATTTTATTAAAAATAACTAATGCGATAGAAGTACCCAACACTCCCAATAAAACGAGGAAAAGTAAAGCGGGTACCGCCCCATCAACTTCTTGTATTTTATAAGCAAAATCTGAGTTAATGAGTATAAAAATACCTAACGGACCGACAGCCGATAGAGCAAAAGCGGTTAGATGCAACGATTTTATAGAAGTGAGATAGCCTTTTATTATGTTGGTACTGGTAGCATAACAAAGTGCTGCTCCTATTACAAAAAACACATAAAAATTCAATGTGCCAATTTCCCCATTGCTGTTCACAAATACCAGCACAGCAGAACCTATAAAAGCCACTATGAGTCCGATAAGCTGTTTCCGTTGTAATATTTGTCCAAATGCGATAATCCCCACTAGAAAAGTAAACAGTGGAGTTAACGCATTGAGTACGCCTGTGATAGAACTTGCCAATTGTGTTTGAGCTTTTGCGAATAAGAAAGCTGGAATGAAATTTCCTAAAAATCCCATTGCAAGAATATACTTCCATTTTTCTCTAGGGACTTTTCTAAAATGTGCTAAAGCAAAAGGGAAAAGTACCAAGAAGGCACTCACTACTCTAATAGCACCTACTTCTTCAAATGAGTAAACTTTTAAACCTTGCTTTATTAAAATAAAAGAACTACCCCAGATTAAAGAAAGACCAATGAGCATGACCCAATGTATAGGTCTAGGTGCTTCATCTGTCATACCAATAGGCTTAGAGCCCTTACTTTTGGCAATTTTTCCCATAGCTTAGATAAATAAATACAATTGACGATTACTTCTTTTTTGTGGCACTGCTACATCTTTTACTACAATATTTCACCCTATCCCAGTCTTTTTTCCATTTTTTCCGCCACTTAAAAGGAAGCCCGCAATATGCAAAATTTTCTCAGGTAAGTCAGATTTTTTAACCATTTTCAAGGATGAGGCAGGAGTGAGGACTTTGTGATAAATTGTTATGTTCATAACATTTAAAATAAGAATGTAGTTGTAAAAAATTTAATTCACTAACATAGTTAACTACAGAATCAAAATCAGATGAAGCTGCATTTACTAAATAAATTTCATTTTTCATCTAAATATTTTATTACCAATTGGTAACTCTCCATCATAAAAAAGTGTCCATATGTAAGTGATTTTCCCATTATTTTTATCTCTACTTGATCATAAGACTATACAGAAAGAAACTCAATTCCTTCAGTTTTTAAATAGACTAGATCATATATTAGTTTTCCAGAAGTGGGTATTATAGAAAGTGCTAGTAAAAAACTCTTTTAAAAAAGTATCCTCATCTTATAATGAGGATAAGCATTTGAAATTTCCTAAAAACCTTAGATTCAATGTCAATAAACCAATTAAATCCGCTCTATAACAAGCGCTGATGCTCCACCACCACCATTACAAATTGCGGCTAGGCCGTATTTCCCACTTTTGTGTTGTAACACATTGCACAATGTAGTCACAATTCTGGCTCCGGAAGCTCCTAACGGATGTCCCAAAGAAACGGCTCCACCCAAAACATTTACTTTTTCTGCAGGGATGCCTAATTCTTTATAAAATGCAATGGTCACAACTGCAAATGCCTCATTTACTTCAAAGTAGTCGATATCATCAAAAGAAAGTCCTGCTTTTTTTATTGCTTTTGGAGCAGCAAGTGTTGGAGCAGTAGTAAACCATTCAGGGGCTTGGGCTGCATCGGCAAATGAGATGATTTTAGCAATAGGAGAAAGTCCTAATTCATTTGCTTTTTCTTTACTTGCTAATATTAAGGCAGCTGCACCATCATTAATGGTAGAAGCATTTGCAGCGGTTACTGTGCCTTCTTTCGAAAATACTGGTTTTAGTGAAGGAATTTTCTCAAATTTTACTCTTTTGTATTCTTCATCTTCCTCTACGATTAAAGCTTCTCCTTTCCGCTGAGGTACTTCTACAGGAACGATTTCATTTTTAAATACACCGTTTTTAGTAGAATTAGCTGACCTATTGTAAGAACTTACCGTAAAAGCATCTTGCTCCTCGCGAGAAATATCGAACTTTGTTGCTGTATTATCTGCACAAACACCCATGGCACATTCATTATATACATCAGTAAGCCCATCTTTTACCAAACCGTCTATCATTTGCCCGTTTCCATAACGGTAACCATATCGGGCTTGTGGTACATAATAAGGAATATTAGACATGCTTTCCATGCCTCCGGCAACAATTAAATCGTTTTGTCCGGTCATAATACTTTGTGCTGCTAACATTATAGCTTTCTTTCCTGAAGCACAAACCTTATTGATTGTCGTACAAGGTACATTATTACCAATACCGGCAAAAAGTGCTGCTTGCCGTGCAGGAGCCTGCCCGAGGTTGGCAGCACATACATTGCCCATAAAAACTTCTTCTACTGATTGAGTGTCTACTTTTGCAGCCTGTAAAGCACCCTTAATAGCAGTTGCACCAAGTTGGGTAGCTGAAAGTCCAGATAGTACTCCGCCAAAACTGCCAATAGGGGTTCTTTTAGCCGAAATGATATATACTTCTTTCATCTTGTTTGTATTAATGGTTGAGGTTATTTTAATGAGTTATTAGAAATCAGTTGTAGTGTGTCATAAAATGCAAATTTACGATTACATCTGGAAAAATAATACCGTTACTTAACGGTGCGCTTCATAGTGATTTATAGGTAAAGTCGATATAAGTTGATCCATATTGTCTTTATCAATAAAAGCCACTTTTAGCGTATTGAGCACATCTTCAAGCTGTTGGCTATTTCTAATCCCACAAAATGCTGAAGTAATGGCTTCATTATTTAAAACAAATTGAAGTGCTACATTAGCTGCTGAAGTTGGGGATTGTCTAGTTACTTTTTGAAGTAGGTTCGTTATTTTATCTACTTCTGCTTTTGAATAATTCAGATAAGCTTTAGCTGGTTTTCCTGCTAGTATTCCTTTTGCTAAACTTCCTCTTGTGATTACACTTATATTATTTTGTTTTAACAATCCAAGACAGGCTTCTTCAGGTCTACGGTCTAGCAAACTATACT
>JBCDJE010000519.1:0-3792 GCA_038748185.1 Bacteroidota bacterium | reverse complement strand
GAGACTAAATTGATAGAATCACTAAAATTTGGTGCAAATACAAGCAGTTCATTTGTAGTGGGTTTTAAATGTTCCTTCTGCTTCATCTGAGATAATAGAGTAGCAGAATAAGCATTACTTATATTATAATCTTTAAATAAATAGTGATGGGTTCTGAACTCATATGGATCAATGGGCTTTTCTAAAAGCAAAATATTAAAAGGTAAATAATTGAGTGCACCATCTTTAACAAAGATAATTGTGCTTTCTTTAGACAGTAAAGGAAGTAACGGAGCAATTAGCTTCTTTTGTAGATTAAATGCACTTTGAGCATATACTAAAGGATAATCGATATTTTTGTTAGGAGTATTTGAAAAATCACCTTGAACCCCTTTATTCATTTGCTTAATCCAATTCTGTAAAGGAAAATCTATTGGTACTTCATACACATAATGATGAGCTTGTTGAATTATAAAAATGTAAATCTTGTCTTTACCTACGAAGTATTCAACTAGAGTTTTATCGTTAGATAAAAGTTGATTCTGAATCTCTGAAATACTTATGACCTTTTTATTATATTTTAGCTTGTAATAAGCTGGGTAATTTGTCTTAAAAATCTGTTTAATACTATCTAATTTTTGCGTTAAGTCAAAGATTGTTCCTATTAGAATTGATTCTTTTTCCTCTTCAATATTTAAATTAAGTTTTCGCCTTTCTTCTTTGATCTGTGATAGTTGGAATTTTAGTTGTTCTTCTTTCCTTAATATTTCATCTGGAATATTGGTTCTTTTTCTTGCGTTTATACTATTGAATGCTTCCTTTAAACGATAAGCTTTACTTTCCTCAGCAAACTGGAATGCTTGCTCGTAATAAATTAAACTATCTGTTCTTTGATGAAGGTAAAGATTCGCATCAATTAGTTTTTCATATACACCAAAAATTCCTTCTTTTAGTTGTTGTCTGGAACTCTGTTCCATGTAACTTTCTATAAGCTTTTCTGCTAGATTAAGGGCTCTTTTATAATAATTGATGCTATTCAATCTACTTTCATCCCTTTCTTTTTCAATATCTCCTTTAAGGATCAATATTTGAACAAGCTGAAAATCTGATATACTCTCGACTTCTTCATCACTACCATTAATAGCCTCTGCTGCTTTATTTGCATAGTATTTTGCAGAGACCAAGTCTTTTTGCTCAAAACTAACTTTAGCCAAAAAGTAATACGCATCCGAAACGTCTGGGTGTATTTGTCCAAATAAGTTCTTAGCTGCTTTTAGACTTTTTTTGTAATGATATATAGCTTTACTTGTATCTTTTTGTAGTAAAAAAAGAAGAGCTTTTTCATTATGATAACTAATTAGTCCCATTTCTATAGAGCTAGGAGACCGTTTTCTTTGGTTTAGTGAGCGTTCTAAATATTGAAGTGCCTTTTCATAATTTCCTAATTCTCTATATTCTACTGCAAAATTATAGTAGGTATCTGCAAATATCGGGTGTTCAGAAGTAAAGGTTTCTTTTTCAATTTCATGAGCGCGAACAAAATACTCTGAGGCTTTCTGATGCTCATTCATTTTAGAATATGCTAATCCTATATTATTAAGAAAATAATTGTGATTGATTTGAGACGAACTTAATGCTTTCTCAAAGTAATGTAATGCTGTTTCATAGTCTCCTTCTTTAATTAAAAGCAACCCAATATTATTTAACCCATAGGTAATAAAATCATGATTGGGTATAGTTTTCATTCTAATATCTAATGCTTTCTCTTGAAGCCCTCTTGCTTCTTTGAATAATCCCATTTTTTCATATACTAATCCAATATTACCATATGGATGTGCTAGATCAGCATGAAGAGTATCATGTAATAATTCCCACTTTGATTGAGCCTTCCGATAATATGAAATAGCCTCTGGATACCTAACTAATAAATCACAGAGATACCCCATATTATTGTATGTAATAGCTAGTTGATGATTCAATGTGTCTTGATGAAGATAATATAAATCAATTGCCTTTTTATATTGTTCTTCTGCTCTTTCAAATTCCTCTTTCAATAAAAGAAGACTACCTATATTTGACTCAATATCTGCTTTTTGGCTGTAGGTTAGTCTTTTTGAATTATCCGTAAGATCGTTGAATACCTGATCTGCTTCTTCATACTTCCGAAATTTAAGTAGGCATTTTCCTTTTAGAATCTGAGCATTTACCCAGTTAGAATCGTTTAATGGTTTTTCTAAATGGATGCTGTCGAGTCTTAACAATTCATCATATGCGTCATCAACTTTGTAATTTATATATGCATCATGAGCTTTTGTAAGAAAGAAATAATTATCATTTGTCTTCAAATGTCTATCTTTTAAAGATATATTTTCTTCATTAGTCTGAAAAACAGGCGTTTTTTCATTAGAACAAGCGAATGATAAAATAAACAGCAAGGAAATAATGTTTCTTCTCATTGTAATACTACTTTTTAGAATGAGTAATTTAAAGTAGTACTCAATAAAGGTGAGATGTTCTTAATTAATGTGTGTATATAGCTTTATATAAAGGCGAAATGCAATTTAGAGTATTTCTTTTGATAATAGTATATAGAATACGTAAAAATACTTACTGTTTTTATGATAAGGTTTAATCGTTCAAAAAACTTTAGCGCTAGGATAGTGAAACTCATAAAATCTGGCGCTCATGGGGAGGAAGAAGCCGTAGACATACTATGGCATGATAAAGTTTTAAGAAATCAAGCATTTAAGATTATTCATGGAACAGGTATAAATATAGATTCATCGCAGACAATATTTAATGATGCTATATTAATAGCATTGTTCAGTGTACAGAGCAACAAGTTTAACGGTAATAATATTAGAGCCTATATAGTAGGTATATGTAAAAATAAATCTCTTGAGAAAATAAGAAGAGAGAAAAAGAGAAGAGAAAAAGATTTGGTTACTGATCGTGTTAGGATATCAGATATTGATACTTCTCCTACACCAGAACAAATATTAATAGATAGTGATTTAGAAGAAGAGCACACAGAAATCTTAAGAAATCATTATCAAAAGTTGTCGAAAAAATGTCAAGAAATTATTAGAGATCATTACTACATGGGAGAGAGTATCGCCCAGATGTCGAAAAAATTTGATATAGCTTATCAGAGTGCTAAAAATCGCCTGAGTGAATGCCGTAAAAAGTTGAGATCATATCTAGAAGAAGATGAAAGAATTCAGAAAATCGTTACAGAAAAAGTAAAACTATGGAAAGATCAAAAAAAATAGATGACTATTTACAGGGTAGAATGAATAAGACAGAAGTTATTGAATTTGAGCATGAAGTGTCAAATGATGAATCATTAGCTGCTGACCTTGAGATGCAACGATTAGAATTAAAGACAATTAATCTCATGAAACGGGATGCTCTGCTATCTCAAATGGAATCCTATACAAAAGAAAATCCTAAGTTAGAGAAACGAAAAATAAGACCTTTACAAATCGTCAAAATCGCGGCTAGCATTTTGGTGATATTTACTTTTTTTGCTTTGTGGAAAGCTAATGATTACACCAATGAAAACATAGTCTTTAACGATTTTAAAGAGCATTCTCCAGACTTTGAACTAACCAGGACTAAATCTAACAATACAAACGAAGTTTTATTCCCATCAGATGTTATAGCTATTTTAGATGGGCGATCTATAGAAGATGCAAACACAGCAATTACCTATTTTAATCAATACGAATCAAACGATATAAAAAAAGTTACTCAGGCTAAATATAACTTGGCTCATGCTTATTTACTGAATAAAGAATATACTAAGAGTAT